>NZ_JANPLK010000042.1 GCF_031426495.1 Gemmatimonas sp.
CACCCGCGAGGTACGCCTCCACGACCCCGAGCTTGAACTCGGTACTGAACCGTCGGTACGTCTTGGCCATAGATCCTCCGAGGGGCTGCCTCGAAGGTCAAACCGAACCCGCCATCTGTCCAGCCGATGGGGGTCACTCCAGCTTCTGTGCAATTTCATTTCAGCACTGACACGTGTCAGTCCCTGGCGCATCGCGTGTGGACTGGTCGCGCACCACTCGCGCACTGCTACTGCATCACACGCGCACCGCGAAATAAATAATAAAGATGAAACAGGTCCTGAAAAAGTGCTCCGTGGCGGTTCTAGTCGGGGTATTTATTTTGACGCCCGTTGCACCGAATACGCGAAGCGGATCGTGCACCACGAGAATGACTTACGCGCTTGGAAATTCCGAGTTAATCGACTCATCGGCAAAAAAACGCCCAAGGGAAAAGACCTCCGCGAAACATTTTTCTAAAAGAGCCAGATACATGGGGACTATTCGGGCCCCAACAGCGTCGTCGGATCGTTTGGGGACTCATCGTCGCGCAACAGCGACGCCTGATTCCAGAGCATCAGGCGCTTGCGACGGAAGCGCAGCACGCGTTCGACCAGGCACTCATCGTCGCCGAAGTCGCGCACCGTGGAGAGCCCGACGTTGTCCGTCGGCATGCCCGCATGCTGCACCACGCCGGCCGCCAGCGCCTTCTCCCGCAGCAGAAACCCCGCGAGCGCGGTGTACATCAGCGGCCGAGCGTGGTTGTACTGCCACACCTGGGGCGAGCTACAGTCGATCCATACCAGGCGCCCGGTTCGATGGTTCGGGACGTACACCCCCATCAGATTGCGACTGACGACGCGGGGCATCGAGGCATCCTTTCCGAGCCCCTGCGCCTCCGCGAACAGCAAGTCGGCGAGGTCGTCGTCGTGCAGCATTACGACTTCCGGTGAGCTTGCGATCTCCTGTCGCCAGTGCTCCGGTCCAAGTTGTGCGAGTTCCTCTTCGACCCATTCGATAGGTGCGATGCTCACTACGAAGTAATCCGTCGACACCCAAAAGCGCCGGACGCGCGTGCTCACGTTGATCATGTGGCCGCACGCGGGGCCGCCAGTGAACTGATATGGGAGAGGCATACACCGACGCTACGGGCGCTCGAGGGGGCGCAGCAAAGCCTCGTCGGGGTCAGTTTGGGGTCAGGTTGGCGCCGCCTACTGCACTATGTTGCGAGGCAGCGACAGAGGGATGGGGCCTAAGGCGCACGCCTGGAAAGCGTGTGTGCGTGAAAGCGTACCGTGAGTTCGAATCTCACTCCATCCGTAAACGCGAACACCCCGTGCTGAGAAGCGCGGGGTGTTTTGCGTTGGGGCCGTGCGCGGTGAGTCCGATCCCACTCCCGACGGCACGAATCAGAACGGTGTTGCCACGATGCAGTGGCGCGATGGCGGGATAAAATGCTGAGCGGAAGAGCCTAGGGTGATCGCGCGCATGCTCGGAGATGGGTGTGCGTGGAGTGAGCCACGGCGCGGCATCGTTGCCGGCATGTTGCTGCGCACCCGCGTGATACTGAGGCGTCTCATCGTGTCGATACCTCCGGACCAGGAATACGGAGATGCACTCTGGGAGTGAGGTATAGGTGGCCGGCGCGCCGGTGTTGCGTACATCGCCGCGCCATGCCGCTTCAGTCCGTCGTAAGGGAGTTGCCAGAACCGCCGACGCACCGCAACGTCCATCAGCCGCCACTGGAGAATAGTCATGATTCGCATCGGCTTGACCGCGCGCGTATCGCTGCTGCTTGTCGCTGTTGCCGCTGGCGCCAACGCGCAGGCACACGGTGCCGATCACGGCGCGTCGATGGAACGACTGGGGGCGGTGCACTTTCCCACGTCGTGCAAACCCGCAGTCGCACTGTCATTCGACCGTGCGGTCGCGCTGTTGCACTCGTTCGAGTTCGGTGCGTCGATCCGCGCCTTCACACAGGTGCTCGACACCGACTCAACCTGCGCGATGGCGCAGTGGGGCATCGCGCTCAGTCGGTGGTCGAATCCGACAGCCCCGTCCGTCCGCACCACCGCGCAGTTGCAGCCCGGTCGTGCGGCCGCAGCGGCGGCGCGGCGACTGAGCGTGCGCGGCACCGCACGGGAACGCGGATACATCGCCGCCGTGACGGAACTTTACGCCGATGTCGAACAACGGGATCAGCGGGCGCGCATCATGGCCTACGAGCGCGCCATGGCCGTCCTCGTGGCGGCGCAACCGGCAGACACGGAAGCGAAAATCTTCTACGCCATTGCCCTTGTCGCCTCCGCCTCACCCACGGACAAGTCGTACGCCAACCAGCTCAAGGCGGGCGCGATACTCGAACCCATCTGGGCGCAGCAGCCCGATCATCCGGGGCTGGCACACTATATCATCCACACCTACGACTATCCCGCGTTAGCCGGCCGAGCCGAGGCCGCGGCGCAGCGCTACGCGCAGATCGCGCCGTCGGCGGCTCATGCGATGCACATGCCGTCGCACACGTTCACCCGCGTGGGACTCTGGAAGGAGTCGGTGGAGACCAACCTTCGCTCGGTGGCACTGGCGCGCGAGAGCGCGTCGATCGCTGAGGCGCTCCATGCGTCCGACTATGCCGTGTATGCGTATCTCCAGATGCGCCGTGACTCGGCCGCCAAGTCCATTCTCGACGAATTGCCGATGTTGGCGAAGCGCTTTGATGTGAATGCGGTGACCGGGGCCGCGCCGGGATGGGCCGGCGTCTTCGCGCTCGCCGCCATTCCCGCGCGATACGCCCTCGAGCGACGCGATTGGGCTGGTGCCGCGAGGTTGGTGCCCGCGCCCAGCGCGTTTCCGTATACCGAGGCGATGGTGTATTTCGCGCGTGCGCTCGGCGCGTCGCACACGGGTGATCTGCTGGTCGCTCAGGCCGACGCCGATTCTCTTGCGGCCATCAGCCGCCGGCTTGCGGCCAGCGGGGAGAGCTACTGGGCCGAGCAGGTTGCCATTCAGGCACTCTGCGCGAAGGCTTGGCTCGAACACGCGCGGCAACAGGATAGTGATGCGCTCGTGCACATGCAGGAGGCCGCCGCACGCGAAGACGCCACGGAAAAGTCGGCCGTCACGCCGGGGCCGCTGGCGCCTGCGCGTGAACTGCTGGGCGATCTCCTGATGGAACTGAAACGGCCACAGGCCGCGCTGGCCGCCTATCGTACGACGCTGGCCAAGGAGCCAAATCGATATCGCTCGGTCGAGGGTGCCCGACGCGCCGCCGCGGCAACGGGCGACCGGGCCGCCGAAGCGGCGTATGCCGCACAGCTGCGACGCATGGTGGGAGCGTAGCAGCGCGCGGCCTGCCGACGTTTTCCCTGTGCGCCTTATGGTCTCGATGTCTCCGGATTGGCAGCGGAGTCGCTGATCGTGACCACGATTTTCCCGACACTGTGGCCGTTCGCCAGCTCCTCGTAGGCGGCCGCGGACTGCTCCATGGTGAACGTCTTGCCGATGACCGGTTGCACCGCGCCCGTATCGATCAAGGCGCCCAGTTCGCCCAGCATCGCACCATCCGGCTCCATCAAGAACCATTCGAAGTGCACGCCAAATTTCTTCGCTAGGTTCTCGGTGTCCTGGCCTTTAATGGAAATCATTGTCCCACCCGGTTTCAACACCGTGAACGAGCGCGCCATGGTCTCACCGCCGAGCATGTCGAACACGAGGTCGTAGTCGGATAGCTGCTGGTCGAACGCGTCGGTCGTGTGATCGATCACCACATCGGCGCCGAGCCGCTTCACCAGGTCGATGTTGTGGCCACTGCACGTGGTGGCGATATGCGCGCCGATATGCTTGGCGATCTGAATCGCGAACGAGCCGACCCCGCCTGACCCGGCATGGATCAATACCTTGTCGCCGGCTTTGAGCTTGCCTCGCGTGATCAAGGCTTGCCATGCGGTAAGGCCGGCCAGCGGCACCGATGCGGCCTGGGCGTGACTCAGCGTCGCGGGCTTCATGGCCAGTTCGCTGCCCTTCACTCGGGCGAACTCGGCGATGGCGCCGGCGTCGTTCTGACTGGGTCGCGCGAACACGGCATCGCCGAGCGCGCACTGGGTCACGTCCGCGCCGACGGCCACGACCACGCCGGAGACGTCGTACCCCATGACATGCGGGAAGGTGAGCGGCATCACGTCCTTCATTTTCCCGAGCCGGAGTATGTCGTCGATCGGATTGATACTCGCGGCGTGGACGGCGATCAGAACCGAATCGCCCGTAAGCGCTGGTGTGTCGACGCGCCCGATCGTGATTGGTGCCTCGTACGCCGTGATGATCGCGGCGTTCATGATGCGCTCCGTGCGCTGGACGGCATGTAAATCGCCTTCACGTTCACGAATTCCTTCATGCCAAAGCCACCGTGCTCGCGACCGAATCCCGAATCCTTCGTGCCGCCGAACGGCATGTTGGGATCGGCTGTGCCGAACGAGTTGATGCGCACCATGCCCGTGTCGAAGTGGTCGCGGGCAAGCCGGAACGCCTGCTCCTCGTTGCGGGTGAAGATCCCACCGCCAAGACCGTAGCGACTGTCGTTGGCGATGCGCATGGCATCGACGTCGTCACTGGCCTTGATGATCGCGGCGACCGGTCCGAACAGTTCGTCGTCGTACGCGGGCGTCCCTGGCTGGCAGTTGGCCAGCACCGTGGCGGGGAAGTAATACCCGACAGCTTTGTCGGGGACGCCGCCGCAGAGCAGGGTCGCGCCGCCATCGATACTCTTGATGACTTGTTCGGACAAGGTGTCGAACTGTTCCTTGCTCGACATCGGACCGAGTTGCGTGCGCTCGTCGGTCGGCTCGCCCATCACGATGGCCTGCATCTGCTCGACGAAGGCGCCGACGAAGGCATCGTACACGGCGGCGGTGATGATGAATCGCTTGGCCGAGACACAGGTCTCGCCGTTGTTGAAAAGACGACCGATCACGCACGTCTTCACGGCCAGTGCCACGTCGGCGTCTTCGAGCACGAGGTAGGCATCATTCGATCCCAGCTCGAGCACCGTTTTCTTCAGGTGCTTTGCCGCAGCCTGGCCGATGTGCCGTCCTGCCGCATCGCTGCCGGTCATCGTGACGCCGCGCACGCGTGGGTGCGCGATGATCGCATCCGACGTGTCGTGGTCCACGACCACCACCTCGAACAGGCCATTCGGCAAGCCCGCCTCGAGACAGATATCGCGCAACATGAGCCCGCTGCCGGTGCAGATGCTGGCGTGCTTGAGAATCACGCCGTTGCCCGCCATCAAATTGTCAGCCAGCACGCGAACCGGTTGATACACTGGGAAATTCCACGGCTGCACGCTGTACACCACACCGATCGGGCAATAGGCGACGACCCCCGCCTTCGTACCGCCGCTGTGAGTCCGCGCTTCATCGGCCAGCAGGACGGGACCGTGTTCGGCCGCGTACTCGAAGAGTTGCGCGCACAGCTCGACTTCAAGCATACCGTCGCGCAGCAATTTCCCGGTCTCCGCCGTCATGAGCGCGGCGAGGGCGTTGGCGTTCTTGCGCAAGGCGCTGGCGATGTCGCGAAGACACGATGCGCGTGCGTGGTGCGTGGTCGTTCGCCACTCCATGAACGCCGTGTGGCAGGCCTCTACCTTCTGGAAGGCCGCGTCCGAACGCATCAGTTCGTAGGTCGCGATGGTGTGTTCGGTGGCGGGGTTGATCGTGGTAATGCGTGTCACGGTCGAGTCTCCTGGTACGGCCGATGTCGTGGAGGCAGCGCCGCGACAGATGGCGGATCTGTAGACGGCCTGGATACGGACATCGGACCTATGCAAGGTTCAGGCGCGTGGGGATCTCCGCGTGAAGAACGCGCAGGATGGTGGTCAGCGCGTAACAGGGTCGAGGTCAAGGAACGCCATGCCGCGCGACACGTTTATCTCCGGCGATCGACGCGCGTTCCAGTGAGAAGGCCGCACGACGCGAACTTCCCGTACCCGGACGTACGCCCTATGAACGACCGCCTTCGCCGCGCCGCGGCCCTCTGGACGTGGACCGGCAACACCCGTCCGCCATTCGCGCACACACCAGCCGATGGACAGGAGTCGGTGTGGGACTACCCCCGTCCGCCGCGCGTGGTCGCCGATTCACGCGAAATTGTCGTGCGCGTTGGCGGCATCGAAATCCTGCGCACGCGGAAGGCGTTGCGGCTGTTGGAGACCGCCAGCCCACCATCGTTCTATCTGCCGTTTACCGACGCCCTGCGCGCCGCGTTCGTTCCGGCACCCGGCGCCTCGTATTGCGAGTGGAAGGGCGCGGCTCGATACTGGACCCTGGTGGCCGGCGATGTACGATTGGAGCGCGCCGCGTGGTCGTATGACGCGCCACTCGAGCCGTATGAAACGCTCCGCGATCACGTGGCGCTGTACCCCACGCACGCGGAGTGTCTGATCGACGGGGAACGCGTGCGCCCGCAAAACGGCGGATTCTACGGCGGATGGGTCACGGATGACATCGTTGGTCCGTGGAAGGGTGGAGCGGGCACGGGTGGCTGGTAGCCAGGCGGCTGGCAATGTGCTGCCGAAATCCTTCGCGAAAGTCAACGTGCGGAGACGGTGCCGCCCTTCCCCCGCCACCCTCGCTGCGAGGCGAGGCCACGGGATAGCTTAACGCACCCGTCCGGCAAGCCCGCTGGTCGTTCCCGATTCTCCGGAGATGACGTGGAGCACCTCGACGTTCTGATCATCGGCGCCGGTCTTTCGGGCATCAGCGCCGCATGGCACCTGCAGACGTCGTGTGCCGAGCGGTCGTACGCGATCGTGGAAGGTCGCGAGAGGATGGGTGGCACCTGGGACCTATTCCGCTATCCCGGTATTCGCTCCGACTCCGACATGTACACGCTCGGCTATCGCTTCCGTCCGTGGCGGAACGCGAAAGCGATCGCCGACGGGCCGTCGATCAAGGCCTACATCGAAGAGACGGCGCGCGAGTTCGGCATCGATCGCGCCATCCGCTATCAGCACCGGCTCGTGCGCGCCGAGTGGTCGACGGCTGATGCGCGCTGGACGGTGGACCTCGAGGTCGGCGCCGATCGCACGCCGTTGCGTCTGAGCTGCGGATTTCTCTACAGCTGTGCGGGCTACTACGACTACGCGCAGGGATACATGCCCGAGTGGCCCGACATGTCGACCTTCACCGGGGCGTTGGTGCATCCGCAACACTGGCCCGAGGATCTCGACTACCGCGGCAAGCGTGTGGTCGTCATTGGCAGCGGGGCGACGGCGGTGACACTTGTGCCGGCCATGGCGAGCGGTGATCAGGCGGCGGCCCACGTCACCATGCTGCAGCGTTCCCCGACCTATATCGCCACGTTGCCCTCGGTGGACGTGGTCGCCAACACGTTGCGTCGATGGTTGCCATCAAAGTTGGCGTACGCGATCTCGCGCTGGAAAAATGTGGCCCGCAGCATGTTCTACTACTCCATCGCCCGCTCGCGTCCGGAGACCTTCAAGACGGCGCTCCGCACCGAGGCCCTACCGCAACTCGGTGCAGACTTCCCATTCGATGAGCACTTCAGTCCGCGCTATCAGCCGTGGGACGAGCGCCTGTGCATGGTGCCCGATGGCGACTTGTTCGTGGCCCTGCGTGAGCAGCGGGCGTCGATCGTGACCGACCAGATCGCGCGCTTCGATGCCACGGGAATCGTGTTGCATTCGGGCGCGCATCTCGACGCGGACATTATCGTGGCAGCCACGGGGCTCCGCATGTCGCTGCTCTCCGGGGTCACGCTCGTCGTCGACGGCGACGCAGTCGAATTCGGGAAGGCCATGATTTACAAGGGAATGATGCTGAGCGACGTCCCGAACATGGCGGCCGCGGTGGGCTACACGAACGCGTCGTGGACGCTGAAGTGCGACTTGATCGCGCAGCATGTATGCCGAATCCTTAATCACATGCGCGATCACCGCTATGCACAGGTCACGCCGCGTCGCGATCCGGCGCTAGTTGAATCGCCGGTGTTCGACTTCACCTCTGGCTATGTGCAGCGCGCGCAATCGCGACTCCCCAAGCAGGGTGATCGCGCACCGTGGCGCCTGTACCAGAACTACGTGAAGGACCTGTTCTCACTCCGGCACGGGCGCGTGGACGACCCGGCGCTGGAGTTCCGTGTGGCTCCCGAGCCTTCGCGCTCCGGCGCGGACGTGGAGCTCGCCGCGCTCGCGTGATGGTCGCGGCCTTTCCGGCACTGGTCGTGGCGGCGCACGGCAACACGGATCTCCTCGTGAACAACGCGGGCGTAGCGCTGGGTGGCACCTTCGACATGGTTAGCGAGGAGGACTTCGACTGGCTCTTCAACATCAACTTCCATGGTGTCGTGAGCATGACTCGCGCCTTCCTGCCGCTGCTGCGCGCGAGCACCGATGCACGACTGGTGAATATCTCCAGCATCTTCGGGATCGTGGCACCAGCGGAGCAGGTGGCATACGCGGCCAGCAAGTTCGCGGTACGCGGCTTTTCCGAAGCGTTGCGTCATGAGCTCGAGGGCAGCACGGTCGGCGTGACGGTGGTGCACCCGGGCGGCGTGTGCACGAACATTTCTGGCAGGGCGCGCGCGCCGAAGGGCGTGGATGACATCGACGTGGCGCGTCGTCGGGCCGCCTTCGCCAAGTTTCTCCGCATGCCGCCCGGCAAGGCGGGCGAGATCATCGTTCGGGGCATCGAACAGCGTAAGAAGCGGGTCCTGGTGGGTAGTGATGCCGTGGGACTGTCGCTGCTGGCGCGACTGGCACCCGTCTCATACTGGTCGGTGATGGCGAAGGGGCTGCCCACGTGAGCGGCGTCATGGCCAATACCTTTCTGCTGTATGGGGCAACCGGATACGTGGGCGAGGCGATGGCTCGCGCGTGCGTACGTCGCGGAATGGCGCCGATACTAGCCGGTCGCAATGCACCGGCGCTGTCCGCGCTGAGCCGCGAGTTGGGGCTCAGGCATCGCGTCTGCGCCCTCGACGATGCGCGCGCCGTGGATGCCATGCTGACGGATGTGTCGGCGGTGCTGCACTGCGCCGGGCCGTTTTTGTTTACCTCGCAACCGATGGTGGACGCGTGTCTGCGCACCGGTGTGCATTACCTCGATATCACGGGGGAGTTTCCCGTCTTCGAGGCCACGGCGGCACGTGAGATGGAGGCACGGCAGCGCGGGGTCATGTTGATGCCGGCGGTTGGGTTTGACGTGGTGCCGACCGATTGCCTAGCGGTGTATCTCAAGCAGCGTTTGCCGTCGGCGACGCATTTGATGATGGCGTTTCAGAGTGTCGGGCCGAGCGGATTGCCGCCAGGGACGCAGCGCACGGTGATCGAGTTGCTGCGTTTCGGGAATCGCGTTCGGGTCGATGGACGGTTCGTACCCGCCACCTCGGCGATGAAGACGCGGTTGGTTGACTTCGGTGCCGGTCCGGTGGAGGTATCGCAGTTGACGTGGGGTGACGTGTTCACGGCGTACTACAGTACGGGCATTCCGAACATCGAGGAATACACCGTGTTGCCGAGTGCCGCACGGCAGTCGCTGGCCGTGATGCAGATGCTGCGCCCCGTGCTGGCACTGCGTTGGGTACGTGCGCTGCTGCGTCGCGGTGTGAAGCCCGGCCCCTCGCCGTCGCGCCGCGCGCAGACCGTCACGCACGTGTGGGGCGAGGTCACCGATGGTGCAGGAGGCCAAGTAGCGGCGCGACTGCACGGGCCGGAGGCAGGCGTGGATTGGACGGTGGCCTGCGCGCTGGCGGTGGTGGAGCGGGTGATGCAGGGTGAGGTCCAGCCCGGATATCAGACGCCGGCAGCTGTGTACGGCGCGGATCTGGTGATGGCGTGCGCCGGCGTGACGCGCGAGGACCTGTGACGCGTTCGCTGCGGTGACGTCTCTCGGTTTCGGTCTGCTCGATCCTTTCGGATGTTTTTGCCCATTAACGCGCCCTCCCACAGGGCTTTATCGCCGAGGTTACGCCCGATGACCCCACACGACAGCCTATCGCTCTGGGAACCCATGGATCCGTCGGTGATGGGCGAGGTGGCCGACGCACGCCTGCAGGTGCATCATGCGGCGCAGTTCGCGAGCGCCTTCGGTATCTCGCTCTTGGCGCACGCGTCAGACGACAGCCACACGAGTCTCACGTGGGATGCACGACACGGTGCACTCACGTCCGGGCGCGCGCCCGGTACCGACGTTGCTGTCGCACTCGGCGTCGCTGACCTCACGGTGCTGGTCGTCGTGGGTACGCGCGTGCACACCACGCTCCCACTCATCGGCCGCACGATCGACGAGGTTGCCACCGAACTGCGCGCGGCGCTCGACGTCGCCGGGGTCGACAGCCTGCGCTATACGCTGCGTCGCCACTTTGAGATCCCCGACCATCCCGTAGCGCACGGGGCGCGCTTCAGCGCTACGCCGGCCCACTGCGCCCAGCTCGCGCATATGTTCGCCGCTGGTGATCTCCTGCTCGGTGAAATCGCGCGATCGACAGACGGCGGGACCACCGTGCGCTGCTGGCCGCACCACTTCGACATCGCCACGCTGCTCACGTTCCCGAACGGCCGATCGAACAGCGTTGGTCTCGCCGCAGGTGACCACTTCTACGAAGCGCCCTACGCGTACGTCAATGTGCACCCCGCCACGGAAAACGCATCACGTGCAGAGCCGCTGGCCGGCGGAGGCTCGTGGCACATGCAGGGCTGGGTGGGCGCGGTGCTCCCGCTCACGCAACTGACGGTTAATGGCGGCGCGCAGGAGACGCAGCTGCGCGCGTTCTACACCTCCGCAGTCGCGGCCTGCGAGCGCCTCGTCACTCGATAACAGGCGTCGTCGCCTCGACGTCGCCGAGGTCGTTCGTCACGAGATGGTGCGCCTTGCGGCCACCGCGCGGCATTTTCGTGGCATGGCGCGTTGATTCGTGATCGAGCTGGAGTTGGGCTTCGTCGATGGCACGAGCGGCAAGACTGCGCGCCGCCTCGTGCAGCTCGGTGCTCTCCCGCACCTCGACCACGTTGTGCTCCATGTCCTCGGCGGTCCAGCCGCGCGAGTGGGCGATGTACGGAAACTGCGGGAAGTGGAAGCCGATCTCGGCAAAGAACCCGAGCAACTGCCCCGCCACAGCTTGCACGTTGTCTTGGCCGCCGGTGATGATGAACGACGCGACCTTGTTCTTCAGGAGCACGCGATTCGCGATGGTCACCTGATTCTGCACACAGTTCAAGCGTTCGACCATGCGAAAGTACAGTGAGCCGGCGGTTCCCCAGCGGATGGGTGTGGCGACGATCACCACGTCGGCCCAGTGCACCATTGCTTCGTACACCTGCTCCATCTGGTCGTCGGGATCCATCTGCGTGATGGAACAAGGCCAGGTACAGGCATGGGCACTCTTGGAGTAGTAGCCCTCGCACGGCCGGAACGAGAGCTCGGCCAAGCGGATGGTGCGCGTCTCCGCGCCGAGCGATGCGGCCTCCGCCATGGCTTCACCAAGCAGCGCGTCACTAGTCGAGTAGCGCGGGTTCGCGATGTCCATGTTCGTGGTGGAAATGCCGACCACGCGCACGGGGCCCGGCGCGCGCACGACCGGACGCGCGAGCGAGTGTTTGGGATGCGGACCGTGCGTGCGCTTCGATGGCGGTGCGTCGCTCAACAGCAGCCGACCGTTCTCCGTCTTCACCTCGTAGCGCGGCAACGCGTCGGCCTCGAAGCCCGGCTCACCGCGGCCGGTGCGGCAATGGTACTTCCAGTTGTGCCACGGACAGACGATGTACTCGCCGTCGAGTCGGCCCTCGGCGAGAGGGCCACCGGCGTGGTTACAAATGCCCGAGAGGGCGCCGAACTCGCCATCCACGTGCGTGATCACCAGCTTCGTCGTGCCGATGGTCGCGGCCGTCAGTGGGCGCGTCGTGAACTGCTCGATCGGTCCGAGGTCATGCCACATGGCGGAGGGGGATGAGGGAAGGGGTACAGCCTGGAGGACTCGCCTTGCTCAGCGCATGGCGCGGCGCAGGTAGCGGGGGGTCGCTGCGTATTCGAGCAGCGCGAGCACGCGATCCACGACCAGTGCGAGCACGGCCGCCGGTAACGCACCGGAGAGCACCATGCGCGTGTCGGCGAGCGCGAGGCCGGCGACAATCGGGTCGCCGAGGCCGCCGGCGCCGATGAACGCCGCGAGCGTCGCGGCGCCCACGGTGATCACGGCCGACGTGCGAATGCCGATGAAGATCGTGGGCATGGCCAGCGGCATGCGCACCCACCACAGCCGTTGCACGGGGCTGGCGCCCATGGCCTCACAGGCCGCGACCGCATCGGCGTCGGCGGTGCGCACGCCCGTGTACGTACTGCGCGCAATCGGAAAGAGCGCGTACAGCCAGAGCGCAACGAGCGCTGGCACGGTGCCGATGCCAAGCACCGGGATCATGAACGCGAGGAGCGCGATACTCGGCACGGTCTGAATCACGCCAAGCGCGCCAAGCACGCGCTCAGCGGCGCGCGGGGCGCGTTCGAGCGCGAGGCCAAGCGGCACGGCAACGAGGATCGCGGCCGCGAGCGCCATCGCCACCAGGGCGAGATGACGGGCGGTGAGCGCCGCGATCGTGCTTCGCTGGCTCCAGAGGTACGCGGCGAAAGAGGCACGGGCGACCGATGCGCTTGTGGTCGGTTGCTGCGTACCGAGCCCGATCGCGGTCAGCAACTCGCCGGCGACGACGCGCACTTCGGTCTGCTCCACCTCTACGCGGCGGTTCGCGTCGCGCATCAGCTGTTCCGTGAGACGACCGCTCAGGCGTGCCAGTTCGGCGACCGCGTCGGGGCGATCGCGCGCGAGTCCCGGCCCGACCAGCGCAGCCGCTTCATACGGAGGAAAGAAGTGGAGATCGTCGTCGAGTGTGACGAGGTCGTATTTGCTGAGCAGTCCGTCGGTCGAGTAGCCGTCGATGATGTCGACCGCGCCGCTGGCGAGGGCGGTGTATTTCACGGCCGGGGCAAGTGGCCGCACCGCACGCCAGCGCAGGCCGTAGGCGCTGGCGAGCCCGGGCGCGCCGTCCGGGCGTCCGAGGAAGTCGGCGGTGAATCCACCGGTGAACTCGCCCGGGTGTGCTTTCAGGTCGCTCAAGCTGCGTAAGCCAAACCGCTCTGCCGTCTCGCGCCGCACGGCAATGGCATACCCGTTCTGGAAGCCGAGCGGCGGCAGCCAGCGCACGCCATATCGCGCGTCGAAGGCAGCTGAGACGTGCGCGAATGTGAGCCGTGGATCGCGGCGCATCGCGTCGGTGAGCGAATCGCGCAGGATGGCGAGGAGTCCGGTCCCCGTGTATTCCGGATACACATCGATCGCGTCGCGCTGCAGCGCGCCGAACGCGACCTCGGTGGCGCCGAGCCCCAACCGCCGGTCCACGGCGATACCGCGGCGCTCGAGCAGCTGCGCGAACATCTCGGCAAGCACATACGACTCGCCGAACGGCTTGGACGCGATAACCACCGCGCGCTGCGCTCCCGCTGGATTCACCATCGGATTCATCACCGCCAGCAACATCATCAACACTGAGCAGACTCCGGCCCAGTGGCGGTGCAAGGGTGTCATCACGCCGTCTCCATCGCGCGCGCGCCGTCGCGTGCCCGGGCGACTAGCGCGGCCACGTATGGCGTCGCGGGCGCGTCGCGGAGCGCGGCGAACGATGCGGCCTGTTCTACCCGACCGGCGCGCATCACGATGACGAGGTCGGCCAGTCGGGCCGCCTCAGCGAGATCGTGGGTCACGAACAGCGCCGTGAAGCCGCGCGCCGCACGCACGGTCTCGAACACGCCATGGATCTCGGCGCGCGAGATCGCGTCGAGCGCGCCGAACGGTTCGTCGAGCAGCACCACTTCCTGCCGCGCGGCGAGGGCGCGGGCGAGTGCGGCGCGCTGACGCTGGCCGCCCGAGAGGTCGCGCGGCAAGCGATCGCCGAACGTCTCATCGGGAAGTCCCACCAGGCGGAGCGCTTCGCACGCGGCGGCGTTCCCATCTTCCATTCCCGTGAGGCGCGGTACGAGCATGACATTGCGACGCACACTCCAATGCGGCAGAAGTCCACCCGTCTGCGGAACGAATCCGATGCGACGGCGCAGCGCATCAATGGCTTCCGATTTCACCCCGGTGTCGCCGATGCGCACCTCACCATTGTCGGGTGTCACGAGTCGGTTGAAGCACCGCAGTGCCGTCGTCTTCCCGGACCCACTCTCGCCCACGATTGCGGCGACCGTTCCCGCCGGTACCACGAAGCTGACGTCGTCGAGCGCCACCACCGATCCGAATCGGTGACCAAGGTGGCGGGCTTCGAGGGTGAGCGACATGTACGCGGCGGAGAGAGAAAAGCGAAGCGCCCGCTGTCGCTACGCGAGCGGCTTGAGGCGCCCGAGCATCGTCGGGAAAAATTCGGTGATCGTGGGATGGATCGGCAGGAAGTCACGCAGCACTTCGTACGGCGCATCGGCTGCCATCATCGCGGCGATCACTTGCACGACCTCGTCGGCCCCGATGCCAAGCATCGTGATCCCGGCGAAGCGATGTGTATCACCATCAACGAGGAGCTTGATGACGCCGGTCGTCTCGCCTTCTTCTTTCGCGCGGGAGACGGCGGCCATTTCGATCGTCGTCTGCAGAAAATGCCGACCGTCGGCGAGCTCGCGCCGCGCCTCCGTCTCCGACAGGCCGATGCGCCCGAGCGGCGGATCGGTGTACATCGCATACGTCGTGATGCGCCCGTCGGCCGTGCGCGGCGTATCGTCGTGGTTGGCCAACACGATCTCGTGGTCCTGATACGACGTGTGCGTGAAGGCGCCCCGTCTATTAACGTCGCCCAAGGCGAACACGCCCGCAACCGACGTCTCGAGTGCTCCGTTCACGGGCACGTATCCCTGGGCATCGACCGCCACGCCAATGGTGTCGAGACCGAGCCCATCGGTGCATGGACGGCGTCCGGTCGCAACCAGCACGTGTGTCCCCGTCACGCGTTCGTCCGCGGTGCTGTCGGGACGACGCAGCGCGACCGCCACGCGACCATCGGGGTCGCGCGAGATCTTCGAGATCCTCGCGCCCGCGATAATACGCAGCCCCTCGGCCTCGAGCATCGTGGTGATGCGGGCCGAGACGTCGGCGTCCTCGCGAGACGCGACCGCCGATCCTGCCTCGAGGATGGTCACCCGGCTGCCGAGCCGCGCATACAGCTGCCCCAACTCGAGGCCGATGTAACTCCCGCCGATGACCACCAGCTCCGCAGGCAGCTCGTTGAGTGCCAGGAGCGAGTCATTCGTCAGCGCCGCGACGTCGCCCAGGCTGGGGATTGGCGGCAGCGATGGTGCCGTGCCCACGTTGAGGTAAACACGCGTCGCGTGCCACTGCGCGTCTCCCGCCCGCACCACGAACCGGCCGTCCGGGGCGCGTCCTTCCAAGCGGGCCCACTCACGCACGAGCGCCACACCAGGCGTTCCGGTTAGCCAGCTTTCAAGGCCGCTGCGGGATCGGGTGACGACACCCCGCATACGCGCCAGCGCCGCGGGAAGATCAACACGTACGTCGCCCACTTGCACGCCGAAGTCGGCCGCGCGTCGGGCGAGATGAGCAACGCGCGCGGTTTTCCGAAGCGTCTTGGTGGGCGTACAACCCACATTGACACAACTCCCCCCCAGCACTCCGCCCTCGAACAGCGCCACCGAGAGCCCGCGTGCCGCCAAGCCCGTCGCCAGCGACGGACCCGCCTGTCCGGTCCCGATAACGGCGGCGTCGACCAGCGTTGGCGAACTCACTGTTCGATCTGCACGCCCTTCCAGAACGCGACGCGGCCGGCAACCGACTCAGCCCCGGCTTTCGGCGTCGGATAGTACCATGCCGCATTCGCATTGTCGGCACCGTCCACGCGCAGCGTGTAGTAGCTCGCCACGCCTTTCCACGAACAGGTGGTCTGATGGCTGCTGTCGATCACGTACTGTCGATCCAGACTGGCGAGTGGGAAGTAGTGATTGCCTTCGACGACGACGGTGTCAGCCGATTCGGCGACGACGGTGCCTTTCCAGATGGCCTTCATGACTTCAGACTCGTTTTAGTGGTGTCGCCCACCGGCACCAGCCAGCAGACCCAGAACCAGTTTTTCGCGTCGGTGAAACACTCGACGACGCGCCAGCCGCCAGCCGCGGCCACGGCATCGAGTCGTGCGCGGTCGTACTTGTAGGATACTTCCGTGCGAATGGTCGCACCGGCGGCGAAGGACAATTCGAGGTGCTCGACGCGGGCCGTCTGCGGGGACACGGCTTCGAGATGCATCTCGATGCGGCTCTCCGCGTCGTTGAAGAAGGCGCGGTGACGGAACGCCGCGCGGTGGAAGGTGCCTCGGAACTCACGGTTGAGACGCGTGAGGACGTTGAGGTTGAAGTCCGCGGTCACGCCGGCAGCGTCGTTGTACGCGGCGTGCAGAATGCGCGGGTCCTTGCGGCGATCCACGCCCAGTACCAAGCCGCCGTCTGGGCCGACCACCGCCGCGATGTCGCGGAGGAAGTGCGCAGCCTCGTGCGGCTGCAGGTTGCCGATCGTCGAACCAGGAAAAAACACGACGCGGCGTGCGTCTCCCGGCAGCGGCGGCAGTGGAATCGCATCGCGATAGTCACCGAGCACCGCACGCACGCGGAGCGCCGGAAACTCCCGGGCACGCTCGGCGCTGACACGCGCCAGCTGTTCCTCCGCGACATCCACCGGCACGTAGGCGATCGGGTTGTCCAGCGCGCGCAGGAGCTGTCGGACTTTCGTGGCCGCGCCGCTGCCGGGTTCGATGATCGCCGCCCGCGGTCCGATCAGGTCGGCCAAGTCGCCGGCATGCGCCGACAGGATTTCCTGCTCGGTGCGCGTCGGGTAGTACTCGGGGAGGTGACAGATCGCCTCGAACAGGGCGGCGCCGCGCGCATCATAGAACAGCGTCGCCGGCAATGTTCGCGGCGTCGCCTTGAGCCCGGCGATCACCTCTCGACGCAGCCGTGCGTCGACGGCATCGGTGGTGACAAGGAGGGGAGCGGTCACGCGACGTCCCTCGCCAGCCGGACGCCGGTGAACTGCCAGCGCGCATCGCTCGGGAAGAAGTTGCGGTAGGTGCGACGTGCGTGAGATGAGGCCGTCGCACAGGAGGCGCCTCGCAGCACCCACTGATCGCTCATGAATTTCCCGTTGTATTCGCCAATGGCTCCGGGCGCCGGGCGGAACCCGGGATACGCCAGATAGGCACTTTGCGTCCATTGCCAGACGTCACCGTACCACTGCTGGGGCGTGTCGGTAGCGTCCGCCGACGGATGTCCCGCTCCGGAGTCGGCAAAACGGCCAACGGTGGACGGTTCCGGAGCCGTGATCTCCCACTCCGCCTCGGTGGGCAGTCGCGCCCCCGACCATCGGGCGAACGCGTCAGCTTCGTAGTGGCTCAGGTGGGTCACCGGCGCCTGTGGGTCGAGCTCACGTAGGCCATGCAGTGTGAACTCGTGCCAGGCCCCGTTCACCAACTCCCAGTACAGCGGTGCCGACCAGCGCTCCGCCTGCACGGCCGCGAAGCCGGCGCTCAGCCATAGCGCCGGCTGCCGATAGCCGCCGTCGGCGATGAACGCGGCATACTCCGCATTCGTGGTCAGTCGCCGCGCCAGTTCGGCCGGCTGCGCGTACACGCGGTGTCTCGGCCCCTCGTTGTCGAACGCGAAGCCGTGCCCTTCGTGGCCGATGTCGTGGACCCCTTCGGCAACCGGGATCCACCCCTGCGCCGTGGCTGGCGCCGGTGCCGGGGCATCGGATCGGTAGGCCGGTCGTAGCGGGTTCGTCCACAGCACGTGCTTGATGTCCGTGAGCAGTAACTCCTGATGCTGCTGCTCGTGGTGCATCCCGAGCGTGATCACGGCGCTGGCGGGATGCGACGGATCGTCGCCGATCCGATCCAGGAGCGTCATCATTGCATCGTTCACATACGAACGGTACGCGAAAACGTCGCGCACCGTGGGGCGTGTGACGAGGCCCCGCTGGGCTCGGCAATGACGCTCGCCGGCTTGTACGTAATACGAGTTGAACAGGAACGCATACCGCGGTTCGAGCGCGCGGTACTCGGGGAGATGCGGCGCGAGAACGAACGTCTCGAAGAACCAGGTGGTGTGGGCCAGATGCCACTTGGTCGGGCTCACATCGGGCATGCTGCTGACGACGAAATCCTCGACCTCGAGGGGGTCGCACAGCGCCTCGGTGGCGCCCCGGACGGCCGCAAACTGCTCAGCCATCGTGTCGGAGTCGGTGTCGATAGCGGTCGTGGCCATGGCGATCCTGAGGGAGGCGTCGGTGGTCGCGCCCGTTAGACGAGAGCGGCGGAAGGAGACATATTCCGAAGATGGCTCCAAAGTTCCGTCGAGTTCCGGACTGACGGGGTCTCACGATGCTCCCCATGAGGCACTCATGCGTTCCGAGATTGCTCGCAGCACCAGTGGTGGGTTTCAGGCACGAGGCATCGCCGGTACGAGAGCCATTCTCCTCGCCATGGACTGCAGCCCCAAACGACTGCAAGGCTTGCGGGGCTTCGCGATCTGGCGCGAGACGAAAGGCAGACCGACGAGCGGTCGGTGGCTGCGTTCGTTCAAGGTCTTTAAGAGCGTCGTGCCGGATCCCAAGCCCGCCACCGGCAAGAATGCGCCGCGATACAGTACCGAAGATCACCCGATCCAGAGCTTTCTCTGGAGTGACTACACCGCCGCACCCGACACGACGTACCTGTTCCGGATCATCCCGAAGTACGGAACATCGGGCTCGTTGAGTGACGACGACGCAGACTCTCTCAAGGTCGAGGTGCGGACGGAGGCGGAGGAGGTCGTCGATGGCCATGGTGTGTGGTTCAATCGCGGAGCGATCGCGAGCCAGGCGTTCTCGCGCGAGTTCGGCGATGTCTCACCCGCGGAGTACGTCGATGACGTGGATGCGCCGGTCACGAAGTGGCTCTCCCGCGGATTGGCGGAGGCGTGCATCGCGTTCATCGATGGCGTCCCGAAGGGCGACGAGCTCGTGGGCTGTGTGTACGAGTTCACGTATCAACCGGTGCTGATCGCCATCAAAGCGGCGATCAAACGAGGCGTTCGCGTGCAACTTAGCTATCACGAGACAGACGTAAACAGCAGTGCGATCGCCACCGCCAAGCTCCCGCGCACGTCAAAGGGCAAGCAGGTCCTCTTCCCGCGCACCAAGCCGAAGATCCCGCACAACAAGTTCTTCGTTCACGTGCGGAAAGCGGTGCCGCATGCGGTATGGACGGGTTCGACGAACATCACGCCATCAGGATTCCTCGGCCAGAGCAACGTCGGGCACGTCGTTGAGGACGGCCACGTCGCGCAGGCATATTACGACTATTTCGAAGCGCTCTCGCTCGACCCGACACTTGCCAAGGCACGCGACGCGGTCGTCGCTCTGTCTCCGCATCCACCGGAGCTCGTCGCTTCCTCACCACTGCCGGTGGTCTTTTCTCCACGACGTACCAGCAACATGCTGGACTGGTATGGGAACCGCATCGAGGACGCCGCCGAAGGCGTGATGTTCACCGGTGCATTCGGCATCAATGCACGGCTGCTGCCGAGGCTGACGAAGAACCGGAGCTTCCTTCGCTTTGTCATGCTGGAGAAGCGTCCGTCGGCGGCCGAATCCGCGCAGCTGCGCAGCGACCGTGATCTGGTGGTCGCCTATGGTGCGGAGCTTGGGAAAACCTCGATCTACAAAAACAAGAAGTTTCAGAAGGTGCGCATCAAGAACTTCAGCCTAGACAAGTGGTTCGCGCGTGAGGAGCACTATCGCAAGCAGGGAAACATCTTCTTTATCCACACGAAGATTCTGCTGATCGATCCGCTCTCGGAAGATCCGCTCGTCTGCACGGGTTCCGCCAACTACTCGAAGAACTCGCTCGAGTCCAACGACGAGAACATGCTGCTCATTCGCGGCGTTCCCCGCATCGCGGACATCTATCTCACGGAGTTCGATCGCCTCTTCCGGCACTTCTACTTCCGCGACGTCGCCAACGAGATCGAAGCAAAGGGCGGCGATGCGACAGGCGCGTTCCTCGATGAACGGGACAGCGGAGTGGACGTGTGGACGAAGTCGTACTTCCGGAAAGGAGCGTTCAAGACACGACGGCGTGAAATGTTCTTCGCGACAGCAAAGAGGAAGTGGACGGCCGCGTCGGGCCGTCGCAAGAAGTTCGAGACGTCGGACGAAGCGTAGTCGCGTCAGCAGGTAATCGAAGACGAAGGGCGGCTTCGGCACGGTGGAACGCTCACTACGCCAGTGGCGCCACCAGATCCGCCCGCCGATACACCCGTTGCAGCGCCGCGTATTGCACCAGTTGCACCGCCACGCCCACCACGCCGATCATCGCCAGCGCCGGCAGCATGCCGCGCTGCGCGTCGATCAACTTCTCCGCGCCAAATCCGAGCGCCATCGTGGCGAACATGAACGCAAACGCGTATCCCATGAAGCGGTACGCGCGTGACGGCGGGATCGGGCCCCGTACCCGCGCCCACTGCAGAATCGGCGCCAACGCCACTGCCGCCGCCAACATCACGGGCCACACGCCCTGCGCGAGTGACGCCATGAACGACACCGTCGGCGCGTGTACCGCCCGCAACGCCACGTAGGTCACGGTAAAACAACACGCCAGCAACGCAATATCGATTGCATTGCAGACATACAGAATCGTGGCGCGCTCGCGACGGCTGATGGGATACACCATCGTGCTGCCCAACTGTAGCCCGCGCTGCGAGACCGACATCAGCGCCAACGGCACCGGCGTTTGGAACAGGTGCGTAATGACCGCCATCATCACGCCGCTCACCGTGAAGGCGGCCCGCCCGCCGGCCATGTACTCGTAGGCCGCCGCCCGCACCCAGAACGCAAGCGTCGCCACGAGGCCCTCATCGAGTTGCCCCCGCTCGCTCATCGCACGCGCACGCGAGAACACCACCTTCGAACCCGACAGCAGCGCCTCCGGCGCGCCCACCGCGGCCCGCATCCGCACCACGCCGGGCGACCATCGCGCCCGCATCAACACCACTGTCGCGCAGGCGGCGACTAAAGCAGTCAAGGGCAGGGCGCCCGTTACCACCCGCGAGTACATAGTCGGCGCTGCCCCCATCGCGAGCACCACCAAACCCAATGCGCCAATCAGCTTTGGTCGCTTCGCCGCCAGCCGCGCACCACCACCAACCGCGTACCAGAACGGCGCGATGATCGCTACACCCACCGCCACCGCAACGCCGCCCGCGCGCCACGACACCGCACCCACGATCGCACTGAGCGCGAGCATCATCAGTACGTCGCCGGCCGCAAGCGAGCGCCGAAGCCCCGGCAATACCCAGCTCCCCGGCTGCCTCAACAACTCGTCGGCCGCGGTCGATGCCAGCACTCCCACAATCAACGGCAACGTGAGCCCAAGATGCACCGCCGACTGCACCGCGCTCACCTGCTCGCCGAACATCACGAACGGCGCCATGGCGGCAAGAGAAATCATGAACAGCGCCCCGAACGAGGCCGGTCGCCAGAACAGTCGGAAGAGCGCCCCGATGTGCATGGTCAGCTCACCGACCCGCCGCCGCGAGTTCCGACGCACTCGTCGGCGCCGACGGAAGCTGCGTGAGTACCGGAAACAACCGATCGAGGTTGAGCGGACGTACCACGATCTCCGCCCCCAACTCGGCGCCGATCGCCGCCGCACGCCCCCGCATGCCCCGAACCACCCAGCGCATCGCGCTGCCCGTGCGATCGCTGCTCACCACCCACGGTGCGCTCCACGAAGCGTCCAGCGCGCCGGACACCGGCGTCACGATCCACTCTTCATACGTCTCTTTCAATTCATCCAGCTCGGCATCCGCCGTCACGCGACCACCATTCAGGCAAACAATGCGACTCACCACCGGCTCGATATCCTGCAACAGATGCGACGAAATCACGATGGTGGGCCCGTCGGCATCGAAGCGCTCCAACAACACCGCCAGCACCTCCTGACGCGCCGTGGGATCGAGATCGCTGAGTGGCTCATCCAGCAACAGCAACTCAGGGTGATGACAGAGCGCCAGCAGCAACGACAACCGCTGCACGTTGCCCGGTGACAAGGCGCCTATCCGCGCATCAAGGTTGATCCCCAAGCGCCCGGTGAGCTGCGTCTCCAGCGCCTCGTCCCATCGCACGTAGAACGTCGCCACGTAGCGCACCAGCTGATACACGCTCATCCACTCCAGATACCGTGCATGCTGATGCACCACGCCAATTCGCGCCAGCTCGGCGCTGCCCAACGAGCTGGCATCGACGCCGAACGTGCGCACCGCCCCCGCCGACGGCAGCATCATGCCCGTGACATGATGCAGCAGCGTCGACTTGCCACATCCGTTGCGCCCCACCAGCCCCACGATCGCGCCACGCGGAATCGACAGCGACACGCCGTCCAGCGCCGTCGTGCCGCCAAAGCGCTTCGTTACCCGGTCCAGTGTGAGCACGTCGGAGAACGCGCGGTCTGTGCCGTCAATCATTGATCTCGCTCCTCGTAATCCACGATGTGTGAAAGCAGCTGACGGAACACGGCCACCGCCTTCGCCGGTCGCATCCCCAACTGTCGCGCCGCCAGCGCCGCCGGCTCCAGCAACACACGCAGCTGCTCATCGCGCTCCGCATCCGCATGCGGCCCCGATAGGGCCAACACCTCCAGCGGCAGCCCGGGCCGACGTCGCACCAGCCCTTCGGCCTCGAGCAGGCTGTACGCCTTGCTTACCGTCATCGGGTTGATGCCCAACTCCTGCGACAGCGCCCGCGTGGACGGCAACTCGCTCCCAGCCACCAGCCGCCCGCTGGCCATCTGGAAACGGATCTGGTCCACCAGCTGTCGGTATGTCGGGACCCCACTGTTGGGGTCGAGCAGAATGAGCACGGAGGCGCCAGGTGTATAGGTGACCTAATACACCATATGATGCTCAGATCAACCGTATTAGTCAAGCAATACACTAGAAACGCGGTTCATCCGCCACCATCCGCGCCAGTCCGTGGTTAAGCACTTCCTTCCCGCAAGCGCTACGACGGCGGACACGAAGGCACCCCGCACACCGTCCGTGAATCTCTCAGTCCGTGTGGTTGCGCACCGCCGTGTGACGGCGCAGCATTGCCAGATGTTCTCCCATGTGCCGCGCCGCGCGCGCCTCCTGATTCCCGCGCTCATCGCCTCTACGGTTCTCGGCGCCACGCGGCTCGTCGCTCCGGCGGACAGCGAGCCGATCATTCGGCGAACGGAGTACGGCGTGCCTCACATCAGCGCCAACGACTTCCGCGGCATCGGCATTGGACTCGGCTACGCGCAAGCCGAGGACTATGGCGTGCGCGTCATACTGAGTCTGATACGTTCGAAAGGATGGATGGGCCGCACGTTCGGGCGTGACAGCCTGTCGTCCGATTTCTCGGCGGCGCTCGAACACGCCCGGGTCGAGCAGACGTATCACGTGCTCGACGCCGACACACGTGACATGTACGACGGATTCGCAGAAGGTGTGAACCGCTACATCCGCGCGAATGCGAAGACACTGCCCACGTGGGCGAAACCCGTGTTCCACGGACACGATGTCGCCGCTGGCGATATCGGTACGGCGAATGTAGCCACCGCCGAGCGTCTCGTAGCGCGGTGGCTGCAGCGCAGCGCCGGTGGTGCCGCGCGCCCCACCGCCCGCGACACAGGCAACCTCGATGTCGACCCGGCTGCCATCTTCGGGGCCGACGCCGACGTCGGCTCGAACGCATGGGCACTGGCCCCGAGCCGCACCAAATCCGGACGCGCGATCCTGCTGCGCAATCCGCATCTCGCGTGGACCGCCGGCTACTGGGAAGCGCACGTCACGGTCCCCGGGAAGCTCGACTTTTACGGCGATTTCCGCATCGGCAGTGCGTTCTCGGTGATCGGCGGCTTCAACAAGGATCTCGGCTGGGCCACCACCAACAACGCGCCAGATCTCGACGAGGTCTATGAGCTCGACCTCGATCCCACCAATTCTGAGCGCTATCGGTTCGATGGGACCACCATACCCATTCGGTACGAGTCCGTCACGCTTCCATATCGCTCTGGCGGGACCGACGATTCGCTGGTCAGCGAAACGCGCCGCGTCGCCTTCACTCCACTCGGACCGGTGGTACATCGCACGGCGAGTAAGCTGTACATCGTGCGCGCTGGCCCTGATGGCGAGTATCGCGCCGGGTCACAGTTCCTTGCCATGATGCGCGCACGCAATCTCGCCGAGTGGAAGAGCGCGTTGGCTACACGTGCCCGCGCCACATCGAACCTCACGTACGCCGATCGCGCCGGCAACATCCTCACGATATGGATGGGGACCGTCCCGCACCTCCCCACGCCCTCAGGTGGCGACTCGGTGCCGATTCCTGCGCGCGGATCGGCCGATGTGTGGACACGCTTGATCGCGCTCGATTCGCTGCCGCAGTCGCTTAACCCGCGCGGCGGCTACGTGCACAACGAGAACGACGCGCCGCACTTCGCCAATCTCAACGCGCTGCTCGACACCGCGCGCTATCCGGATAATGTGGAGCGCGGCGAACTGCGCTTGCGCAGCCAGCATGCGCTACAGCTCATTGGCGGCAAGGATAGACTGTCCCTCGAAGACGTGCTGGTGCGAAAGCACAGTATGCGCATGCTGCTCGCCGACCGCGTGAAGCCCGATCTCGTCGCGGCGCTGAAAAAATCGTCACCCACTCCGGCGGTTGCCCAGGCACTCGCCGTTCTCGAGAAGTGGGACAACACGGTCGCGCCGACCAGCCGTGGAGGATTGCTCTTCGAGACATGGTGGCGCCGCTATCAGTCGCAGGCGCGCGACTCGGCGTACGCCGAGAAGTGGTCGTGGCAGAATCTGACCACCACGCCGCGGGGCATCGGTCAGCCGGCTCGCGCCGTCGACGCGTTCAGCTGGGCCGTCGACGACATGCAGCGTCGCTACAAGGCGGTCGACGTGGCGTGGGGCGATGTGCACCGCGTGCGACGGGGATCGGTGAACGAGCCGGTCGGTGGCTGTAGTGGTGCCCTCGGCTGCTTTCGGGTGCTTTCCTATGAACAGCGCCCCGACGGCACCCGCAACGCCAATTCCGGCGACGGCTGGATTCTCGCCGTCGAGTTCGGCCCCCGCGCTCCGCGTGCCTTTTCGGTCTTGGCCTACGGGCAGAGTGCTGACTCGACATCGCCGCACTACAGCGATCAGGCCGCAATGTTCGCCCGCGGCCAGCTCAAGCCCGTGTATTTTCTCGATGCGGACATTGCCGCGCACACTCTTCGCTCTTACCGGCCCGAACCCTGAGGTTCTCCATTCGAATCGTGCGGCTCGCGGCCCTCGTGGCCACGCTCGCTCCCGGGCTGGCGCTGTCGGCGCAAGCCAGCGCCAAGGGCAAGACCACCGGCAACGCCGGCGTGCCGCTGGCAATGTCTGCCATCAAGCGCGCCGACCTCGAGCGTGATCTCTACGCGATGGCTGGTGACGGCATGCGCGGACGCGAGGCCGGGACACCCGACGAAATGCGGGCTTCCATTTGGGTGGCCGAGCAACTGCGCAACATCGGCGTGAAGCCGTTGGGCCAGGACGGTAGCTACTTCCAGTGGTTCAACATGGTGCGGACGCGCGTCTCCACCGTGTCCACCACCGGCGCACTCGGCGACAAGCCACTCGTCGTGTGGAAAGACTTCGTGCCGCTGGGCTCCGCCAACGCCGATGTCAGCGCCCCCATCGTATGGGTTGGTGACGGCGCGGACTCCACCATCGACATACGCGGCAAGATCGCCGCGGTGCAGATCACCACACCCCCCGCCGCGTCGATTCGGACCACGACCAACTCGGCGGAAGTGCGGTACGCCAATGCGGCGATTGCCGCCGCCACGCAGCGGGTCCAGCGCCGTGGGGCCGTGGCCATCATCCTCGTGGCCGACGCCACCACTGACGTCGCGTTCGACGGGCTCGGTGTGCTGCGCGAGCGCGGCACATATGACGTCGACGGTGGCGCTCCGCGCTTCGCCGGTCAGGCCACGCAGGCCGCCCGCCCGCAGCCCGCGCGCACGGCGCCGACGCCCGCGTTACTCGTTCGCGGCACGATGGCGGTCGCGCTCAAGGCCGGTGGCACGGCCGAAATGCACGTCCGCGTCGAACACTTCACGACGCCGTCCACCAACATCATCGGCGTGGTGCGCGGCACGGATCCCAAGCTGCGCGACGAGTACGTGTTGTACAGCTCCCACCAGGAGCACGATGGCGTGCGGTACGTCATCGACGGCGATTCCGTGTGGGCAGGGGCTGATGACAACGGCACTGTGAGTGTCGCGTTGCTCGCTATCGCCCGGGCCTTTGTGAAGCAGCCCGGCAAGCGCTCGGTGCTCTTCGTGTACCACGGTGCGGAAGAACGTGGGCTGCTTGGCTCGCGCTATCACGCCGCGCATCCCGTCGTGCCCCTGCAGAACATTGTGGCCGTCCTCAACGGCGACATGATCGGCCGCAATAACCCCGATTCGGCCAGCCTGCTTGGCATCCAGCCGCCGCACCGCAATTCGACCGAACTCGTGGCTATGGCGCTCCGGGCCAACTCGCTGACCGGGGCCTTCAAGCTCGACTCGATCTGGGATCGGCCCACGCATCCGGAAGGGTGATATTTTCGCAGCGATCACGTGCCGTACGCGCGCCTCAACGTGCCCGCCGTCATGTACTCGACCAACCTGCATCCCGATTACCACACGCCCCGCGACAAGCCGTCCGCGATCGACTATCCGAAACTCACGCGCATGACGCAGTGGATGTACCTCACGGGTTGGTACGTGGCGACCACACTCAAGCGCCCCGCCATCGATCCCGGGTTCAAGCTGGAGCGGTGATCGGGCGCACGAATGCGACGAGGCACGAAGCCGGGGAGGGGGTACCAGTTTGCGTTCTCTCCTCTCGTTCTCCATTTTCACATGCACGTCGCGGCATATGTCCGATGGCGTCACCTAACTAGGAGGATGTGCGATGCAGGCATTCGTGCGCCGCATGCTGGGCCCGGCGTTGGCAATTAGCGCGCTTTCGTTCACCGCTACGGCGGCCAGCGCGATCACTGGACAGGCAAAACCACAGCTTTCCATCGAAGCCGAGCGGTCGCCGCAGGGCGCCCGCATCACCTTTAAAGGGAAGAACTGGCCGGCCGCCGCGCGGGTGAAGCTCACCGCCACGCGGGCGCCTGCTTCCACCAAGCCTCAGGACTTCGGGATGGTCGACGCGGATAGCAGCGGCGTGTTCACGGTACGCAAGGTTGCCATTTGCACTACCCAGAATCAGGAAGACGGATCGCTTGAAACGGTGACCTTCACCGCGGCCGATTCGGCCACCGGCGTCAAGGCCACGGCGAGCACCCGCGGCGGCGCTTGGGTCTGTCAGTAACTCGGATCGCTGTTCACGCACGTCTCGCGGTGTTGCCCTTTGGGTAGCACCGCGATCGTGTATCCGCCGTCGATCTTTCCCAATTGAGCCGCTTCATGTTCGTCATCTTCGTTTGTCCCATCTTCTCGCCAGCGGCCACTCAGATGATCGAGGCCGCGCTCAACGTGCCGCACGTACGACTGGGCGTCATTGCGCAGCAACCGCTCACCGCACTGGCGCCGAATGTCGCGGCGGGACTGGCTGCGCACTGGCAAGTAGACGACGTCACGAATACGGCCTCGCTCGAACAGGCGGTGCGCGCCCTTGGCGCCACGCACGGGGCGATTGCGCGGTGCTTCGGCGCCTACGAACAGCTGCAGCAGCCGCTGGCCACGGTGCGCGAACGGCTTGGCATTCCGGGGCTCAGCAGCGAGGCCGCGCACAACTTTCGCGACAAGGCGCGCATGAAGGATGCGTTGCGGGCGGCGGGCGTGCCGGTTGCGCGACATCGGCTGATCGCCTCCCGCGATGATGCTTTGGCCTTCATCGCCGAGGTCGGATTCCCTATCGTGCTCAAGCCGCCCGCGGGCGCTGGCGCGATTGCGACCCAACGCATCCGCGACGTAGCGTCCCTCGACGCGATGCTTGCCAACTATCGCGCCACGCCCGCCAATCCGATGCTCGCCGAGGAATTCCTGCGAGGCACCGAGTACTCGCTGGAAACGGTGTCGATCGACGGCACCGCGATCTGGCATTCGCTCACCCGATACGGTCCCACGCCACTCGACGTCGTCGAGAACTCATGGATCCAGTGGACCGTGTTGTTGCCACGCGAGGTCGACGCCCCCGAGTTCGATGACATCCGCGCCGTCGGCGCGAAGGCATTGGCGGCGCTGGGCATGGGGACCGGGGTGTCGCACTGCGAATGGTTTCGCCGCGACGATGGCACCATCGCCATCAGTGAGATCGCCGCACGTCCCCCCGGCGCTAACATCACGACCATGATCTCCCGGGCGCACGACATCGATTTCGTCGCAGCCTGGGTCCGTCTCATGATCAACGGCACGTTCGATCCGCCCGTGCGGCGCTTCGCCGTTGGCACCGCGTATCTGCGAGGGCAGGGCACGGGCCAGGTGCGCACCGTCGAAGGCCTCGAGTCCGTGCAGGAGCAGTTCGGCGCTCTCATTTGCGATTCCCGTCTGCCGTATCCGGGCCAGCATCCCACCGGAAGCTACGAGGGCGAAGGCTACATCATCGTTCGCCATCCCGACACAACGATGGTGCAGAACGCGTTACAGCGTATCGTTTCCAGTGTTCGCGTTCGACTCGGCTAAGCCCCTCCACCTTCTACGAAACCGCCCTGTGTCCAAAACCGTGTTGATGCTGACCCCGGGATTCCCCGGTGAAATGCCGCTCTTCACGCGTGGCCTCTCCGAGCAGGGCGCCACCGTGTTGGGTGTCTCGAATACGTCGGTGCAGGATCTGCCGCACATCGCGCGACAGCACCTGACCGACTATCTGCAAGCGCCCGATCTCTTCACGAATCCGACGGTCGCCATCGAGCAGATCCGCCGCTGGCTCGGCTCCCGCACAGTGGATCGCGTCTGCTGTCTCTGGGAACCGGGCGTCGAGATTGCGGCGCAGATCCGGGAAGCCCTCGGCGTGCCGGGTCAGTCGTATCAGCAGTCGCTCCGCTTCCGGAACAAGGATCTCATGAAGCAGGCGCTCGCCGAAGGTGGTGTGCGGGTGCCGCATCATGCGATCGCCAGTACGCCGGCCGAAGTCTGGGCCGCGGCCGAGCAGGTCGGGTATCCCCTCATCATCAAGCCCATCGCCGGCGCCGGCTCCATGGACACGTTCCGTTGCGATGATGCGGCCGATGTGACGAAGGCGATCGCGCAGCTCGGGCACATCGCCGTTGTCGACGTCGAGGAGTTTATCGACGGCGAGGAGTTCACGTACGACACCGTCTGCGCTGGCGGTGACATCAAATACTTCCACATCGCCTTCTATCGCCCGCGGCCGCTCATCGCCCGGACCAACGAGTGGATCTCGCCGCAGACGCTCACGTACAAGAACGTCGATGATCCGAAGCTCGCCGGTGGTCGCGCCATGGGTGAGCAGGTGCTCAAGGTGCTTGGCTACGACACCGGCTTTACCCACATGGAGTGGTATCTCAAGGCTGACGGTGAAGCCGTGTTCGGCGAAGTGGCGGCCCGTCCGCCCGGCGCGCGCACGGTGGATCTGATGAACTACTCCGGTGACATGGATCTCTTCAACGGGTGGGCCGAGGCAGAGCTCCACGGCACCTTCTCGCAGAAGATCGAGCGGAAGTACAACACCGCCTGCATTACAAAGCGGGCGCACGGGCAGGGCCGTATCCAGCGCATCGAAGGGCTCGAACAGCTCCGTCAGCGCTTCGGGGACGCGATCTGCGTCGTCGATCTCCTCCCGATCGGCGCTCAGCGGCGCGATTGGAAGAGCACGCTGCTGTCCGATGGATACCTCACGATCCGGCATCCCGATTGGGAGACCACGATGGCGATGGCCGACGCCGTCGGCACCGACCTGAACCTCTATGCGGGCTGAGGCATAGACCGGTCGCCGGTGGGTTCGCTGTAGCACACTCGCCTCACCTATGGTGGGAGCTACGCAACGTGTGGCGAACCCATCTGTGACGCTTCAGAGGCGAATCAGAGGGAAATCGTCAGGATTTCGGGTGGGAAGGGTTCGGCACGTCACTTGCCCCCTTACCCGTATGCGAAGTCGCCGAATGGCGGCCGTCGCGACGACCCGAGCCGGAAGAGCCATGTCCCGTATTCTCGAAGAGCCGCCGATTGATCCGATCCGTGGCTACTTCTCGCAGCTGTGCGTGATGCTCACGGGAATCGCATCGGGCGTAGTCGAGCCGCCATCCGGCGAGGCCTTGCAGTCACCCACGTATCACATGGGGCGCCGTGACGGCTTCCATGTCGTCGTCGCCCACTTGGCGTCCAGCCGGAATCTGCGCGAGGCCGCTGACAAGTGCGTGGCCTTCGGTATGGGTGTCGAGGAACGCGCCGACTCGCACCCGTACGGCCCCGACTGGTCACACGGATTCGCGCAGGCCACCATGGAGGCCGCCGCCGACATCGCCATGTACGCCGCGACGTCCACGATACCGTTCATTGACAAGTCTCGCCTGCGTGCCGCTCGCACCGCCGCCCGTCATTTGTCGCCGCTCTCCGGGCTCTGGACACAGCGGCCGGCCGCCGGCGCGCAGCCGCCGCGCAGTCATCACGAGTGGTAAGCATGTGAGAGGCGTGTGAGAGGCATGGCCGCGCTATATTGTGGCCATGCCTCGAAAGCCTTCCATCGTCCTTGATGCCCGCGCGCTTGATCGCACGCTGCGTCGCATGGCCGACCAGATCGTCGAATTGAATGCGGGCACCGACAACTTGGTGCTCGTCGGAATCCAGCGCCGCGGCGTGCAACTCGCCGAGCGCATCGTGCGCATTATCAAAGCGCAGGAAGGCGTCGACATCAGCAGCGGCGCCCTCGACATCACGCTCTATCGCGACGACCTGCAGACGGTCGGACCGCGTCCCGTGGTCGGCACTACCCAGCTGCCGTGGACGCTCGACGACCAGAACGTCGTCATCGTCGACGATGTGCTCTACACCGGACGTACCGTCCGCGCGGCGCTCGACGAACTGGCGGATTTCGGACGACCGGCGCGTATCGCTCTCGCCGTGTTGATCGATCGTGGCGGTCGCGAGTTGCCCATTCACGCCGACGTCATCGGTCGCAAAGTCGAAGTACATCCCGGACAGCGCGTCGATGTGTTCATCGAAGAACTCGACGGGCGCGATGAAGTGCTGATCGCCGCGCGCGACGACGAGGCCTGAGACTATGGCCGGCCCGCTCGGTAAGGATCTCCTCGGACTCGCGCCGCTCTCGGCCGATCAAATCCGCCTCGTACTCGACACCGCGGTGCCGTTTCGCGAAATCTCCGAGCGCGCGATCAAGAAGGTGCCCACGTTGCGCGGCGCCACGATCGTCAACCTGTTCTTCGAAGCGTCTACGCGCACCCGCATTTCGTTCGAATTCGCCGAGAAGCGACTGAGTGCCGATACGGTCAACGTCGCGTCGGCGGGATCGAGCGTCTCGAAGGGCGAAACGCTGGTCGATACGGCGCGCAATCTCGAGGCGATGAAGATTGACATGGTGGTCATCCGCCATGGCGCATCGGGAGCCGCGCAGTTCCTGGCCGAACGGATCGAGTCCAACGTCATCAACGCCGGCGACGGTACGAACGAGCACCCCACACAGGGATTGCTCGATATTCTTACGCTGCGCAATCACCTCGGCGATCTCACCGGACGCCGCATCTGCATCGTCGGTGACGTGCTCCATTCGCGTGTCGCTCGCTCCAACATCTGGGGCCTCACCAAGCTCGGCGCTGAAGTCGCTGTGTGCGGTCCGCGCTCATTGCTGCCCAGCGCCATCGGCGAGATGGGCGTGACCGTGTTCGATCGCATCGAGGAGGCAGTCGAGTGGGCCGATGCGTTCAATGTCCTGCGGTTGCAGCTCGAGCGCATGCAAGCTGGCTACATCCCGTCGTTGCGCGAATACAATCGCGTGTACGGCGTTACCCGCGCGCGGCTCGAGAAGGCGCCGCGCGATATCCTCATCCTGCACCCTGGCCCGATGAATCGCGGCGTGGAAATCGACAGTGACGTGGCCGATGGGCCGCACTCGGTGATCCTCGATCAGGTCACCAATGGCGTGGCGGTCCGCATGGCCGTTCTGTATCTGCTGGCCGGCGGCAAGCCGGAACTCGCCGAAGCGGCGAAGAAGGGAGGCGCATGAGCCGGGACCTGCTGCTGCGCGGCGGACGTATTGTCGACCCGTCGCAGGGAATGGACACCATCGGTGACGTGCTGCTACGCGATGGTCGCGTGGAGTCGTGTGGAAGTGGCATCGGAACACCTGATGGCGCCGAGGTCATCGACGTGAGTGGCCTGGTCGTCACCCCGGGTATGCTCGATGTGCATATCCACTTGCGCGAACCGGGCCGGGAAGACGTGGAAACCATCGCCACCGGCGCACACAGCGCGGCGGCCGGTGGATTCACCGGCGTCTGCGCGATGCCGAATACCAAGCCCGTCACCGACAATCAGGCGGTCGTCGGCTTCGTGAAGCGTCAGGGTGAGGCCGCTGGCTATGCGCGCGTGTACCCGTACGGCGCGATCTCCGTGGGGCAGAAGGGCGAGACGCTCGCCGAAATCGCCGAGATGGTCGGCGCGGGCGCCGTCGCCTTCAGCGATGACGGCAAGCCCGTGGAAAGTGCGCAACTCATGCGCACCGCCCTAGAGTATGCGCGCGCCTTCAACGTGCCCATCGCCGAACATTGCGAGGATATGACGCTCGCGCGCGGCGGCAGCATGAACGAAGGCATCATGAGCGCCAAGCTCGGTCTCAAGGGCATTCCAGCCGAAGCCGAAGAGATCTACGTCATCCGCGATATCCTGCTCGCCAAGCGCACAGGCGGCCATATCCACCTGTGCCATCTCAGCACCAAGGGCTCCGTGGAGCTCGTGCGCTGGGGCAAGGAACGCGGCATCAACGTCACGTCGGAAGTGTGCTCGCACCACATCTCGCTCACTGAAGATGCGGTCGAAGGCTACAACACCAACGCGAAGATGAATCCGCCGCTACGGACCGCGGCCGATGTCGAAGCGCTGCAGCAAGGCCTCGCCGACGGCACCATCGACCTGCTCGTCACTGATCATGCACCGCACCACTACGACGAGAAGGAACGCGAGTTCGCCGACGCGCCCAACGGCATCGTCGGTCTCGAGACGGCGCTGGCGATCAACTGCACGTATCTGCTGCATCGCGGGGTCATGACCATGTCGCAGATGGTCGACGCGATGAGCTGCAAGCCGGCCAAGGTCTTCCATCTGCCCGGCGGAACGCTGGCCCGGGGCAGCCTCGGCGACGTGACCGTGTTCGATCCGAATCGCATCTGGACCGTCGATCCGAAGGCGTTCAAGTCGAAGGGCCGCAATACGCCCTACGGCGGCCGCCAGCTCACCGGACAGGCCCGCCTCACCGTCGTCGGTGGCCGCGTCGTGTATCGCGCCGACTGAGCCGACGGTGATCGACGAGCACGGACTGCGCGTCATGCTGGCCGCCGCCTGCCGGCGCCTGCATGCGCGCGGCCTGCTGGCCGGAGCGGAGGGGAATCTCTCCTGCCGGCTGCCCGACGGCGATCTGCTGGTCACCGCCAGCGGCGTGGATAAAGGGGCCATCGACCACACTCATGTCGTCCGGGTTCACGCCGACGGCACGCCCTGTCACGAGGAACGAGCGCAGGCGCTGCCGGGTGACCCCCGTACGCGTGACACCACCTGCCGCCCCTCGTCGGAATTGGGGATGCATCTCGCCTGCTATGCGGCTCGCGCCGACGTCCGGGCGATCGTGCATGCCCATCCCCCGGCAGCCACCGGGTTTGCCGCCGCCGGGATCCCAATCCCCGCCGACGTCTTGCCGGAGGTGCCCGTCGTCGTGGGGCCGATTGCGTTGGTGCCCTATGGGCGCCCGGGCACACCGGCCCTCGCCGACGCCATGCGTCCGTTTCTCGCGACCCACGAAGTCTTCCTGTTGGCGAACCACGGCGTCACCGCCCTCGGCACCTCGATCGAGGAAGCGTTACTGCGCATGGAAACCGTGGAGCAATCCGCCCGCATTCTCACCGTGGCGCGCCTGTTGGGCGGCGCCCAGTCGCTCCCTCCAACCGAAGCGGCCGTGCTTGCTTCACTGCATCCCCGGTACGAGGATGCATCGCGGACGAACAGCACCTGACGTAACATTGCGACCTGCGTCACACATGGCTGTGATTCACCTCGGCCATATTCGTCAGGTTCGCATCTGGAGTCGGTTCGTTCATTCAGCAGCGCCCTCACATGACGGAGTCTCGCGCAGTGTCCATCGACGAAGTCCGGTCGCTCGTTGCCGAGCGGCAACGCTATGATGACTGGTTGACCGCGCTCGACGCGCGTCGCGCGGAGACACCGAGCCGCGTGTTTGACCGCGTCCACGGCGACTACGTGGCGCGTCGCGATGCCGTGATGGGGCAGCTCCGTGAACACGTCGGCGCGCTCTCCACGCATGGCGATGAGCTCGACCGTCGGCTCAGCACACTCGAGGCCGAGCTGGCCACGCTCGAAGACGAACGGGTCGAAGCCATGCTTCGCACCGCCGTTGGCGAATACGACGACAATCGCTGGGAAACGGTCCGTCAGGACGTCGAAACCAAGATCGCCTCACTCGGCGAACAGCGCGGCGGCCTGCTCACCGAGATCGACGAGATCCGCACCTTGCTCGCGAGCGCAACGAGCGAGCCTCCGGCCGCCGATGTTGAGGCGCCGGCCGAGGAACTCACGAGCGAGGCGCCAGTCGAGGCGCCAGGCGAGATGGATTCGGTGCGCCCGATCTTCGCGACGGGCGATTTGGCGGCCATCGAGCCGCCCGTAGCCTCCGCGGCGGAACCCTTCGCTGACGTTGACATCGCCTTCGGCGGCACGCCCGACGTGATGGCAGACGTGCGCCTGGTGACCGAGATGCCCGAGCTGGTGCCGACCACGTCGCCAACCTCACAGCCGACGGCCGACCAGTCCTCGACCGAGTTTGACGACGCCCTGGCGATGTTCGCCGACAGCACGGGCACGCCTGATCCGACCTTTACCCGGTCCCTCGAAGGCATCGAGGTCGAGCTCGATGTCCACGGCGCCTCGTCGATGTCCGCGCCGTCCGCATCGCAGGCCAACACCGCGACCGCGACCCCGGCGAACTCGGTCCCGGTGGATGCCGGTGATACCTTCGACGACCTCGCGTTCCTGCGGTCCGTGATTGACCCCACGCCCGCCGCTTCCGCACCGGGCGTGTCGTCGGTCCCGACGGCCGCCCCGACCAACGAGCCGCTCAAGACACTGCGCTGCACTGAATGCGGCACCATGAACCTGCCGACCGAGTGGTACTGCGAGCGTTGTGGTGGAGAACTCGCCGCGTTCTGACGCGTTGCGAGCCACCATCACGACGAAGGGCCGGACTCACAGAGTCCGGCCCTTCGTCGTACCGCAGATGTCGCGAAGCTTACGCGGCCGCGGCGTTGGCGGCCTTCGCCAGCTTGCTCTTCTGACGAGCAGCGGCGTTGCGATGGATGAGTCCCTTGCGCGCCGCACGATCAAGCAGCGAAACGGCAGACAGGCGATCATCGGCAGCAGCAGCGGCGAGCTTCGCCCGCTTGACGGCCGTACGCAGCGCCGAACGCTGCGCACGATTGCGCACTGCAGCCGCACGCGACTTCCGCAGGTCCTTCTTCGCGGACTTGATATTCGGCACGGAAAACTCCCCAGCAGGTAGAATCGGTAAGTTCGAAAACGACAGTGAGGTGAGGCGACGCCCCAGGCCACTGCGGACAGACCGGAAAACATACCCGCAAAGAGGGCGGCGGTCAAGAACCCCCTGCATCTCTGGCCACCGCCTGCGCTTTGACACCCGACCCACCCTGGGCTACCTTCCAGTTCGTACTTGCTTGCATTCGCGTCCTGCGCGGGTTGACCGGAACCGGCCCTCCGCCGCCCTCCTGGCGCCCTTTCCCAATCGCCGCTGCGGTGGATTCTACACAGCAACTCGTCCTCATCGCACCCGTGTTGCTCTTCTCGATGGTCGCCCACGAGTATGCGCACGGCTATGCGGCGTTCAAGCAAGGGGACATGACGGCGTACCAGCTCGGGCGCCTCACCTGGAATCCCCTCAAACACATCGATCCGTTCATGACCATCATTCTCCCGGTCATGCTCGCGCTCATCGGTGCGCCCATCTTTGGCGGCGCCAAGCCGGTCCCCGTCAATCCTCGCAACTATCGCCACTACCGCCGCGGCGACATCATCGTCTCGCTGGCCGGTGTCGCCACCAACGTGGCCATCGCCATCCTGATTGTGCCCCTCATCGTCCTCGTAGGGCTGCTCGGACAGTATGTTCCGTCACTTATCAGACCCCTCGGCGTGCTGCAACAAATGCTCGCCGCCGGTATCTTCATCAATCTGATTCTCGCGGCGTTCAATCTGATCCCGATTCCGCCGCTCGATGGATCGCACGTCTTCAAGTATTTGCTCCCCCCGAAGTGGTCGCTCCAGTACCAGCGCCTTGGGGGAGTCGGACTGCTGTTGCTCTTCGCCGTGCTCTCGTTCGCCCGGCCGCTTGTGAATATCTGGTTGGCACCCGCATACATTCTGCGAGCGCTCGCCGAGCAGTTCTACTTCCCGTACATGCTGCCCAACCCCTTCGCGTGAAGGCCGCGTGATCGCTCCGAATTTCCGCTACGCCGAACACTCGGCGCCCTCCTTTGTCGTTGAGCTGAGCCACTTCACCGGCCCGCTCGATCTGCTGCTGTCGCTCATCCGCGATGAACAGCTCGACATTTACGACATCCCCATTGCCCGCATCGCCGAGCAGTTCCTGGCGCGCATCAGCACGCTCGGACTCGACGAAGCGGCCGATTATCTCGAGATGGCCGCCCGACTGCTCCGCATCAAAGCGCAGATGCTGCTCCCGCGGGCCGATGGCGAGGAAGCGTGGGAAGATCCCCGCGCCGAACTCGTACGTCGATTGCTCGAGTATCAGCAGATGCGCGAAGTCGTCGATCTGCTCGAGCGTCGCGGAGAAGAGCGTCGTCATCAGTTCCCGCGTCGCTGGGTGCCGCAAGCGGCCGACATCACGCCCATCAACGCGCCGCTGTCTCTCTCGCTCGGCGAGCTGCTGGCGGCCGTCGATCGCGTGCTGCGCACGACGAAGGAACCCGCGCTGCACGAGGTCATCCCGCGTGCCCTCGATGTCGCGGGCGCCATGGTCACCGTGCGTGCGGTGCTCGCCATGCGGCGTTCGGCCCGTTGGTTCGATATGGTTGGTCGCGACGCCGAGCCCTGGCAGATTCTGTCGGTGTTGCTCGCGTTGCTTGAAATGGCGAAGCTCGGTGAACTGCGGATCGCGCAGCATCATGCCTTTGCCTCTGTGGAGATCCGTCGTGACGCCGTTAGCGAAGCTGCTTGAAGCCGCCCTGTTCGCCGCCCCGCGCCCCATTGCCATGGAAGCGCTGGCGGCGTTGGACGTCGAATCGAGTCCCGCCGCAGTAGCCGCGGCGCTCGATGAACTGCGCGAGCACTACGACGTCGACGGACATGGCGTCGAACTGGTCGAGCAGGGAGGCGGCTGGCAGATCCTCACGCGCGCCGAATTCGCCGAAGCCATTGAGCGCGCGCAGGTCGCCGTCCGGCCGCAGCGACTCTCCGCCGCCGCGCTCGAAACGCTCGCCATCATCGCCTATCGCCAGCCCATCGGCCGTGCCGAAATCGAAGAAATCCGCGGCGTTGCCGTGGGCTCCGTGCTGAAGTCGCTCCACGAGCGCGGGCTCATCGACATCGTCGGGCGCAGCGAGGGCATCGGCCGTCCGCTGCTGTACGGAACCACCTCTCAGTTCCTCGAGCAGTTTGCGTTGCGACACCTGGAAGAACTCCCGCGCGCCGATGAGTTGGCGATCGCCCTGCGTGGCGCCGGTAACACAGCCGTCGTGCCGGAGTGACCAAGCCCCCGAAGAAGACGGCCGCCGAGAAGAAGGGCGAGTACCGCCGCGGCACACAGAAGAAAACACCCAAAGGCCCCTCGGCTCGTGGGGCCGCCGCTCGCGCTGCCAACGACAAGCGCGGGGTCCCGTCGGTCGCCAAGCCAAAGCCCCCGCGTGAGCGGAGCGTGCGCGATGCGGAGTCGCGCGACACCGCGCCACGCGACACCGCACCACGCGAGAAGCCGGTGCGCGATCGGAGTGGAGCGGGGTCCTCCAAGCGTCGTGTCAAGCCGCAGCGCTCGGCCGATGCGCCGCCCTCCAAGGCCGGTGGCACCGTCAAGGCCGACCGCGAAGGCCCCATGCGCGTGCAGCGGGCCCTCGCCCGGGCCGGCGTGGTGTCGCGCCGCGGTGCCGACCAGGCCGTGGCCGAAGGACGCGTGCAGGTCAACGGAGCGATCGCGACCGTCGGACAGGTCGTTGATCCCTTCCGCGACGTCATCGTGCTCGATGGGACGCCGGTCATCACGCGCGTCACGTCGCACACCTGGATCGTGGTCCACAAGCCGGCGGCGGTCATGACGACCCGCAAGGATCCCGAGGGACGCACCACCGTGTTCGATCTCGTCGACGACGTTCCGGGACTCGTGTACGTGGGGCGCCTCGATTTCATGACCGAAGGCGTGCTGCTGCTCACCACCGACGGTCGCGCCGCGCACGCGCTCACACACCCCAGCAATGAGGTGGAGCGCACGTACGTCGCCACGGTGCGCGGTGATGCCGTCACCGCCGCCAAGGTCGCCCGCCGCGGTGTCCAGCTCGAAGACGGACTGGTCGTCCCCCGTGAGGTGGTCGCCCACCCGCTCGGCGGACGTCGCTGGGCCCTCGAGATTACCATCGCCGAGGGCAAGACGCACGAAGTCCGTCGCCTCTGTGATGCGCTCGAACTCGAAGTGGAGCGCCTGGTGCGCACGCGGTTCGGTCCCGTGCGGCTCGGGGATTTGCCACCGGGCGGGGCCCGGGCCCTCAACAGCACCGAGCGCGAAGTACTCGAAGCCCTCATGGTCGGCGGCAAGTAGAACCGTCGGAACGTGCCACCTGGCCACATGAGGGAGCCCCGTGTGGGAACCCCGTAAGGGAGCAGACCGGACGCTGTCGGGTATGCTCGACGGAACGAGCCACCCAAAAGAGGAGCAGCAGATCGTGACCACGAGCGTTGCCGCGTCGCAGGATGCGGCCCTGGTGCAGGGTGTCCTGCGCGAAGTCGCCAAGCGAATCGTCGGACAGGAGTACATGGTGGAGCGCCTGCTGATCGCGCTCCTCACCGGCGGTCACGTGCTCCTGGAAGGTGTGCCGGGACTCGCGAAGACGCTCACCGTGCGCACCCTCGCCGAAACGGTGCGCACGAGCTTCCAGCGTATTCAGTTTACCCCCGACCTGCTCCCCGCCGACGTCGTCGGCACGCAGATCTTCGACCAGCCCACCGGCGAATTTCGCGTCAAGCACGGGCCGATCTTCGCCAACATCATCCTCGCCGACGAAATCAATCGCGCTCCGGCCAAGGTGCAGGCCGCCCTGCTCGAAGCGATGCAGGAAAAGCAGGTCACGATCGGTGGGACCACGTATCGCTTGGCCGAACCGTTCCTCGTGCTCGCCACGCAGAACCCGATCGAGCAGGAAGGCACGTATCCGCTGCCGGAAGCGCAGGTCGACCGCTTTATGATGAAACTGCGGGTCGGCTATCCCACCCGCGCCGAGGAGAAGGAAATCCTTCGTCGCATGGCGGGCGGTGAGAGCATCGTGGTCAATGCGATCGCCTCGCCGGAAGAATTGCTCGATGCCCGACGTCGCATTGCCGAGCTGTACATGGACGAGCGCATCGTCGACTACATCGTCGATCTGGTCCACGCCACGCGCTCGCCAGCCGATGTCGGTGCCGCCGATCTGCGCCCGCTCATCGAATTCGGTGCGTCGCCGCGCGCCACGATTTCACTCGCCCAGGCGGCACGGGCCCACGCGTTCCTGCGCGGTCGGGCGTTCGTCACGCCCGACGACGTGAAGAGTATTGCGCCCGACGTGCTCCGCCACCGTGTGCTGACCTCGTTCGAAGCCGATGCCGAAGGCGTCACCAGCGACACCATCGTTTCGCGACTGCTCGCCGTCGTCGAAGCGCCCTGATCGCCGTGGCGAAGTCCGACACGTCTCCGCAGCCCGGCGTGCCCGCCGCCGTGTCACCGATGTCGGTGGCACCGGCCGAAGTGCTACGGCAGGTGCGTCGCATCGAAGTGCGAACGCGGCGGCTCGTCGATTCGCGATTCGCCGGCGAGTACCGCTCGCTCTTCAAAGGGCAGGGCATGGAGTTCGCCGAGGTCCGCGAGTATCAGCCCGGCGACGAAGTCCGCTCGATCGACTGGAATGTGTCGGCCCGCATGGGACGCCCGTTCGTTAAGCGCTACGTCGAAGAGCGCGAGCTCACGATCATGCTCGTCATCGACATGTCGGGCTCTTCCCGTTTCGGCACCCGCGCGCACTTCAAGCACGAACTCGCGATTGAAATGGCCGGTGTGCTGGCCCTCGCCGCCACCCGCAACAACGATCGCGTCGGGCTACTCATGTTTTCCGATCGCGTCGAACACGCGTTACCGGCCCGCAAAGGCCGCAAGCATGCGTTGCGTCTGATCCGCGATCTCATGACCACGAATCCGGTCGGACGTGGCACCTCGGTAGCGGTCGCCGTCGATCGGCTCATGCGCTTGCTTCCGCACCGCTCGGTCGTGTTCTTCGCGTCGGACTTCCTCGCCGACGATCTCGAGAAGCCGTTGGCGCGACTCGCGCAACGTCACGACGTGATTGCCGTGACGCTCGAAGATCCGTCTGAACGCGTGTTGCCCGACATCGGCCCGGCGCGACTGCAGGATCCAGAGTCGGGCGAGGTGATCGAGATCGACACGTCGCATCCATCGGTACGCGCCGCCTTTGCCAAGCAGGTTGGCGCCGACGACACGCTGCGACGCAAACTGTTCGGCCGACTGGGCCTCGACGAGATCGTGGTGCACACCGAGCACGGCTACGTTGATGCGCTGTTGTCGTTCTTCCGCGCCCGCACCCGTCGCCCGCATGGCGCGGTGCGCACCGGGCCGCGTGGGGCGATGGGAGATGCCGCCGGCACGGCCGCGCCGGTGCGCGCACCAATCGCGCCGGTGTCCGTCGCCGATCAGCGGAGCCGTTGATGCGACGCGTCCTATCGATACGCCGCGCGGCGGCGCGTCTTCTGGCGATGCTCGCGTTCCTCGCTGGATCGCAAGTCACTATGTGGAGCTCCGTCGCGACCGCGCAGGCCGCACCGCCGGTGTCGCGCGGCGTCCTCACGCCGCCGACCGGATCACGCGTCAAGGCCGGCTTTCTGGTGCGTCCCGACACGATCGAAGTGGGTGATCCCTTCACGCTGATTGTGACGGTCGTCGTACCCGAAGGCGCGCGCATCGAATGGCCGACGCTCGACGATACCACGGCCATGGTCGTGAGCCGCGCGCCGACCAAGGTGACGCAGGAGTCGATGCGCGCCGGAGGTCGCACCGAGCGCGCGGAGTACGCCCTCGCCGCCTGGAACGTCGGTGTGCTGCCGATCGGTCTCAAGGACGCGACCGTGCGCTATGGATCGACCACGCTCAAGGTGCCGCTCGTCGACGCCAATGTGTTCGTGAAGTCGGTGCTGCCCGGCGATACCTCGATGCACAAACCCAAGCCGCCACGGGACCTCTTCCCGCGGGTGGTGCCCTGGTGGCAGCGCTGGTGGCCAGCGCTGCTGGTGCTCGCGGTGCTTGCCCTGCTGTGGTGGCTCCTCAAGCGACGTCGGAAGCACGCGAGCGCAACCGTCCACGCCGCGCTCGATCCGTACGCGCGCGCCGTGCACGACTTCGACCGATTGGATCGACTGGCGTTGGCGGACGCCGGCGAGCGCGGTCGCTACGTCGCACTCGCGATCGACGTGCTGCGCAGCTATCTCGCGCTGCGGAATCCGCAGGCCGTGCTGTCGCTCACCAGCGCTGAGCTGATCGGTGCCGTGGCGGACGACGAGCGCATTCCGCGCGATCGTCTCATCTCGCTGATGGCCGACGGCGATGGTATCAAGTTCGCCCGTCGTATCGTCTCCGGTACCCGTGCCCGGGAACTGGCGGCCGATGCCCGAGCCGTCGTCGACCACATCGAAGCGGCCGAACGCGACCGCCGTGCAGCCGTTGAAGCCGCCCGCGCCGCCGCCGCCAAGGCCGAGCGCGACGCGAAGCAGAGGGACGAGGATGATGCGCGCCGCAAGTCGCGACGGCCCAAAGCGGGGGCGACATGAATCGCGCCCTCGACTGGTTCCGCGAGTTCCTCAGCGAGTTCAGCGGCTCCCTGAGCCCCGACTCGTGGTCGCTCTTCGGTATCAACTTCGCCCATCCGGCGCTGCTGCTGCTGTTGCTGCTCCTGCCGCTCTGGTCGTGGTGGCGTCGCCGCGCCGCGCCGCAGCGTGCGATTCCGTTCTCGCGTGCCGCCGTGCTCGGTCTCGGACCGCAACCGTCGCTGTCATGGGTGCGCTGGTTGCCGTGGCTGCGCTCACTCGCGCTGGCGGGATTCATCGTGGCCGCCGCGCAGCCGCGCTCCGGCGCGCGGGCAGAACGCGTGTCCAGTGAAGGCATCGATATCGCCCTGGTCGTCGACATCTCGAGCTCCATGCTCGCCGAAGACTTTCAGCCACAGAATCGCATCGAGGTCGCCAAGGAGAAGGTGAAGCGCTTCGTCGTCGGCCGGAAATCCGACCGTGTAGGCCTCGTCGCGTTCTCCGGTGAAGCGCTCACGCAGGTGCCGCTCACCACCGACTACCCGGTGGTGCTCACCGCCATCGATAATCTGCAGGTGGGTCAGCTCGAGGATGGCACCGCGATCGGTACCGCGATCGCGACGGCGGCCAATCGCCTGCGTACGGCGCCGGGACGTTCGCGCGTGATGGTGCTGCTCACCGACGGTGAGAACAATCGCGGCGCCATCGATCCGCGCACGGCGGCGAAGGCCGCCGGTGCATTCGGGATTCGTATCTACACCATTGGCGTGGGACGCGAAGGCATGGCGCCAACTCCCGTCGGTCGTGGGCTCTTCGGCCTGCGTTATGAGAATCGGCTAGTCAAAATCGACGAGCCCCTGATGACAGAAATCGCGACGACCACCGGCGGTCGCTATTTCCGCGCACAGGACGCACAGGCGCTGCAGAACATCTACGAACAGATCGACGCCCTCGAGCGCTCGATCGTCGAAGCGCGCGCCTACATCCGCTACACCGAGCGATTCCGGTGGCCGCTCCTGTTCGGGCTGGCGGCGCTGCTCGGCGAACTCGCCTTGCGCGCCCGGCGCGGAGTACTGCCATGAATCTCGGCACGCTCCCTCCCCTCATCTTCGACGTGCCGTGGTTGCTACTCGCGGCGCTGTTCCTCCCACTTGTGGTATGGTGGATGCGCTCGGTCCGCACGCGGCAGCGACGCGTCCGCCTCGCGCGATACGCCGAGTCGTCGGCACTGCGTCGTCTGGTCATGATCACCGACCCCGACGAAGGCGGCCGCACGCTGCGCCTCGTGCTCATTGCCTTCCTCGCGGGACTCGCGCTGTCGGGGCCGCGCTGGGGACTCGCCCATGGACCCGTGAGCGCGCGCGGCATCGACATGGCCATCGCGATCGATGCGTCGCTGTCCATGATGGCGCCCGACGAACGGCCGTCTCGGCTGGAACGAGTGAAACAGGAAGTGCGTCGCTTGCGCGCCATGTCGCAGGCCGATCGCGTCGCGCTGATCGCCTTTGCCGGTCGGAGCTATATCCTCACGCCGCTCACCAGCGACGACGGGGCCATCGAACTCTTCCTCGATAATCTCGATCCGTCGGTCGTGGGGCAGGCAGGCAGCTCGATTGCCCGCGCCATTCGACAGGGCACCGAACTGCTGTTGGCCAGCGACGGCAGTGCCGATCGCGCGCTCGTGCTCATGACGGATGGCGAAGCCTTCGAGCCGGCCGAAGATGTGAAGGCCGCGGCCACCGAGGCGGGCGTGAAAGGCGTGAGCCTGGTCACCGTCGGTTTCGGCACCGCACAGGGCAGCACGATCCCCATTCAGGATGGTTCCGTCACGCGCGAGAAGCGCGACGACGAGGGGAAGGTCGTGATCACGCGCTACTCGCCCGAACTGCTGGAGGCCGCCGCCAAGGCCGCCGGCGGCACCTTCATTCCCGCTGAAGCCTCCGACAAGGCCACGCGTGTACGGGGCGCGTTGCGCTCGCTGCGAACCGCCAAGCGCAAGGTGGATTCCCGCGAGGATCACGTGCCTCGGTATCTGTGGCTGCTACTGCCCGCGCTGGCCCTGCTCGCATACGACACGTGGTTGCTCTCGCGTCGGCGTACGTTGCCCGATGATATGAATGATCGCGACGGCGCGCGATCGTCGGTCGCATCGACGATGCCGCAGGTTGCGCCGCTGTTGTTGATGGCGCTGCCGGCCGCACTCATGTCGTGCAAACAAGCACCCGATCCGGCGGCCCTGTTCGCCGAAGGCAACGTCGCCGCCGCCATCGCCGGCTACCGCGCACAGATCGCCAGCGGCGATACGACCGTGCGCACGCGATACAATCTGGGCACCGCGATCATAGGCGCCGATTCGCTCAAGGCCGCCGCCGAGTTGCTGGAGATGGTGCGACGCGACAGCGATGGCGAGACGCGCATGCGCGCTCGGTTCAACGCCGGCTATGCGTCGCTCGTGATGGGACGCGCGCCACAGAATCCCGAAGCCGAAGCATCGTTTGCGGCAGCGCGCGCGGCGTATCGGGCGTTCCTGACCGATCGCCCCGTCGATGCCGACGCCAAGTGGAACTACGAGCTCGCGCTTCGCAAGCCACCGCCGCCTCAGGGCGGCGGCGGGGGCGGCGGTGGCGGTGGTGACTCGCAGAGTGATAAGCAGGACGAGCAGCCGCAGAATCAGGGTGGGCTTGACCAGAAGCAGGCCGAAGCACTCCTGAACAGCGCGGCGCGCGAAGAGCGCGACGTTCAGGGGCGCAAGCAGCGACAGGGCCGCACACCGCCGGGAGGAAAGGACTGGTGAGCCGACCTTCGTTGTTTTGTCAGGCGCGTGTTCGCCGGCATGTTCGGTGCGCCCTCGCGCTCCTGACTGGTCTTGCGACGCAATCCCCAGCGGCGCCGCTGCACGCGCAGCCGTCCCCGACCGCGATCCTCGATCGTTTGCAGGCCAACGGGAATCGGCCGATCGACTTTCACGCGGCCACGTTTCCCGACACCGTGTACGTGGGGCAGCAGGTCACCTATCAAGTGGCGGTGCTGCTCAGCGAGTCGGCACGCGCACGGCTGCGACGCAACCCGGAGTTTCTTCCCCCGGAGTTACGCGGTCTGCTGGCGTACGAGCTCGGCACACCGCGTCGTGTCGCGCCGCGCAGCTACGGCGGCGGCACCTTCGAGGCGCACGTGTTTCAGCGCGCGCTCTTTGCCGTGGCGCCGGGCACGCTCATGGTGCCGGCACCGCAACTCAGTTACACGCTGCCGCAATCGTCCAGCTACTTCAGCCGCGAAGAACGCTACATCGTGCGGGCCGAAAGTGCGCAATTGGTTGTGAAACCGCTGCCGGACGCCGGTCGTCCGCAAGACTACACCGGCGCCGTCGGTGTCCTGCGCGCGTCGGTGAAACTCGATTCGTCCACCGCACGCGTCGGCGATCCGCTGGTGCTGACCATGCGCGTCGACGGCACCGGCAATGTGAAGCTGCTACCGCGCCCGGTGCTCGAAGTGTCATGGGCCTCCACGGTGCCGGGCACCGAGCGCGTGAGTGTGGACACGAGCGGCGCGATGGTGCGCGGCTACAAGGAATTCGATTGGATTCTGACGCCCGCACAGGCCGGGAGCGTCGAAGTCCCCACGCTGCGCTACAGCTACTTCGATCCCTATCGGGGCGAATACGCCTACGCCGAAACCGCCCCGAGCGCGCTCTCGGTCGACGACGGCACGCTCGCCACCGCCGCTGAAGGCGACAACCTGTCGGTGGTCCCGCTCCGCGAGTGGCGTGGCGCCGCGACGGTGTCGTTGGCCGTGCAGTTGGCCACCTGGCGCGTGCCGCTCGCTGGCCTGTTGCTGCTGGCGCCGCTCCCCTGGCTCGCGATCATGATCGGTGGGCGCGTCGGTGGCGCCCGTCGCGCCCGCAACGCCACGGCCGGGGGAGGGGGGAGTGCGGCTGCGCCGCGGGTCGTGAGTGATGATGCCGGTGATCATGCGCGCTACACCCGGCGCACGCTGCTTGGTGCGCTCGCGCAGCGATTGAACGTCTCACCGCAGGAGCTTGTATCGCGGCGCGACGTCGAGCGCACGGTGCGACGTCGTGGTGTCACGCGCGACACCACCAAGGCGTTGCTCACGCTGCTCGATGCGCTGGCCGAGCAGGGCTTCAGTGATGTGCCGGGGCAGCTGGCCGGTCGCGCTGACCTCACCACTCGTGCCGATGCGCTGCTCGCCCGCATCGACACCGAGGCCGTCACCCACGCGCGCGCCATTCGCAGCGCCCGACACGCGCAGGCGCGCTTCGCGTTATTCATCGCGTTGGGGGCCGCTGCTTTCGCCGCCGTACCGCGCGTGAGCGCCGCCCTGCAGTCCACCCCGACGACCTCCACGCCGGTACAGGCCATACCCGCGCCGTCGGTTCCCGATCGTGGTGCCCTCGAGGCCACGGTGACGCGGGCGACGGCCCTGTACGCGCAGCGTCAGTATTCGCGCTCGGCCGAACTATTTGCCGAGGCCGTGGATGCACGCCCCACCGACGCGGATCTGCTCGCGAATTGGGGGGCTGCCGCTTGGGCCGCCGGCGATACCGTCTCCGCCGTGATCGCATGGCAACGTGCCGCTCGACTCGAACCCGTCGCCGTCGATCTGCAGGAACGGCTCACATCGCTCCCCGCGGGTGCGCGCGGCGGCGTTGCCGAAGTTCCCATGATTCCCGTGCCCGCTCTCGTGCTCGCCTCGATCGCGGCGTGGCTGCTGGGGTGGATCCTGCTCGCCGTCGTGCGAGTTCGGCGCCGCCGCGGAAACGCCTCGACGTGGATGGGATTCGCCTCGTCCGCTGCCGTGTTCGCGTTGCTGCTCGCCGTCGGCACTGGCGCGGCGGCCGCGTGGGGATTCCGGGAGCTCGATGCCACCGGCGTGCTGGTCGTGCGACGGCCCGAGACGATGCGCACCGCACCGGGCAATGACGCGAACGCCATGGGTGGTGTCGCCACCGGTGACGTCGTGCGCGTCGAAGACGCTGCGGAAGGCTGGCTCAAGGTGTTGCACGCCGACGGACGTCGCGGATGGTTGCCGGCGGGACGCACCATACCGCTCGTCTCGCCAGCCGTCAGTCGGTAGCTTGTCGTATGTCGCGTATCGCCATTCTCTCCAGCGCGGTCGCCGACCAGATCGCGGCCGGTGAAGTCGTGGAACGACCCGCGTCGGTCGTCAAGGAGCTTGTGGAGAATGCGCTCGACGCCGGGGCCACGACGGTCGACGTCACCATCGAAGAAGGTGGCCGCGCGCTGATCCGCATCGCCGACGACGGCAGCGGCATGGATCGCGAGGACGCCGTACTCTGCCTTTCGCGCCACGCCACGTCGAAGATCACGGCGGCTGAACAACTGGTGGGCGTGCGCAGCTACGGCTTCCGCGGCGAAGCGTTGCCTGCCATCGCATCAGTCTCCGAAATCATGATCGAGACGGCATCATCGGACGATGGGGCGGGGACGCAGGTGCGCGCTGCCGCCGGGGCCGTGCTCGAGACACACGAGACCACGCGACGTCGCGGCACCACGGTGTCGGTGCAGCGACTCTTCTACAACACGCCCGCGCGACAGAAATTCCTGCGCAGTGCGCGATCGGAATGGCGCGGTATCATGGACACCATGCACGCCATCGGCGCCTTGCGTCGTGACGTGCATTTCACGGTGCGCCACGACGGCAAGGTCGCCCTCGATCTACCCGCCGTGCCCACGCTGCGCGCGCGACTGGCCGAGTTGTGGGGACATCGTGACGTACAGCGGTTTGTCGATATCGACGACGTACAGGGGCCTATCCACATCACAGGAATGGTCGAGCGTCCGGCTGATGTTGGTACCGCCACCCGCCGCGTTCTCCTCATCATTAACGGACGCGTCGTGCGCGATCACGGCATCGTGCGCGCCGCCGAAGCCGCCTATCGGTCCACGCTGCCGTCCGGTGTCCGCCCCTCACTCGTGCTGTCGCTGCATGTGCCCGGCGGCGACGTCGATGTGAACGTGCACCCCGCGAAGTCAGAAGTGCGACTGCGCGATCGCTGGCCCACGGAGCGCGCCGTCGAGAACGCCATTCGTCGCGCCCTCGGTCTGTTCGACGCCAGTGCCGGCATCGGATGGCGCACCTGGACGCCGGCGGCTGCGCCGTCATGGCGCGATGATGTGCACGCCATGGAGCCGGCGGCGCTGCGTGCCACCCCGGTCGCCGAGGGACTCTTCGCGACGTCTGACGCCGACACCGCCGCCGCCGAAACCGACACCGACGCGGCGGCGGCCGCGTACGCGTCGTCCGTCACCGTGGAAACGCGCGCGGCCGACGTTCGCGCGGCTGACGACGCGCCCATTTCCGTGCCGCCGCTGCTACAACTCCGGCGCATGTATCTCATGTTTGAGCACGAGGACGGCGTCATCCTCATTGACCAGCACTCCGCGCATGAGCGCGTGCTGTACGAAGACTTCCTCGGTGTGCTCGAGCGCGGCGAGGCACCGTCCCAGCGATTGCTCTTCCCGATGACGCTGCACCTCGGTCCCGACGAAGCCGACGCGTTCGATGCGAATCGCGCATCGTTCGAGAAGCTCGGTTTCGAGATGGCGGGTTTCGGCGGACATTCGCTGCTGGTCAACGCCGTGCCCATGCCGCATCCGCGCTTCGATGCCGAACGTTGTCTGCGCGAAACGCTCGCCGCGCTCACGGGCGATCGCGCCGCCGGTGATGCCAAGCGACACGAGCGGCTCGCCGCCACGTTCGCGTGTAAGGCCGCCATCAAAGCCGGCGATGTCATGTCACCGGGCGAGATGCGCGCGCTCTACATCGCGCTGGCGAACACCAAGCTGCCGGCCCACGATGTGCACGGTCGCTCGACCATCGTCCGCCTCTCGTGGGACGAGCTCGACCGGCGATTCGGGCGGAAGTGATCGCGATGCGCACCGGCGAGATCGCCCCGATGATGTCGACGACGCGGCGCATCATCGTCGGGCCCACCGCCGCCGGCAAATCGGCGTTGGCGATGTCGCTCGCCCGGCGGCGCGGGTTGGCGATCGTCAGCGCCGACTCGCGACAGGTCTATCAGGACTTCGACATCGGGACCGCGAAGCCGTCGCTCGCCGACCGGCAGGCGATCCCGCACTTCGGCCTCGATGTCGTCGCGCCCATCATTCGGTACTCTGCCCACGCGTGGGCCGCCGACGCGATGCGCTGGTGCGGCGACGCCGAGCACGCTGGGACGCCGCCAGTCGTTGTAGGGGGAACCGGGCTGTATGTGAAGGCGCTGGTCTCGCCCCTCGATGCGGTTCCGGCGCTCGACCCCGAGCGTCGTGAGGCGCTGAGGGCTTGGCTGGCAGGACGGCCGCTCGACGAGCTGGCGCGCTGGTGCCGTCGCCTCGATCCGGCCCGTGCGCATCTGGGTCGCACGCAGCTCCTGCGCGCGATCGAAACCGCCCTGCTGGCCGGGACGCGCCTCGGCGATGCCCTCCAGTCCCTCCAGTCGGGAAACGCGCCCGATGACGTTCCGGATTACGCGGCGGATGTCTCGACGTCGCCATCCGCACGGTATCTTGTGGTGGATCCGGGGCCCGTGCTGGCCGAACGGATTGCTCACCGCGTGCATCAGATGATCGCTGACGGATTTGTGCAGGAAGTTGAACGATTGCGGGTGACGATCGCTCACGACGCCCCGGCGTGGTCCGCGAGCGGCTATCGTGTCGTGCGCGATGCACTCGAGGGAACCGGTGGCTCGCGTGCACTCGATGCCGCGATCGAGCGGGTCATCATCGAAACGCGGCAGTACGCCAAACGGCAGCGCACTTGGTTCCGGCATCAGTTGCCGGCCGAACAGGTGACGCGAATCGACCCGGATGCGCCAAACGCGCTCAATCAGGCGCTTGCCTGGTGGGATCACGAGGAACCCGTCGCGACCGGCGCGATGCAGACGAGGACCGCATGAAGATCGGAATCACCTGCTATCCGACGTACGGTGGATCGGGCGCCGTCGCGACCGAGCTCGGGATCGCGCTCGCCGCGCGTGGGCACGAGGTGCACTTCATCACCTACCAGCAGCCGTTCCGCCTGCCCAGTTTTCTGCCGCGAGTCTGGTTTCACGAGGTGGATGTTGGACGCTATCCGCTCTTCGAGTATCCACCGTACGACCTTGCCCTCGCAGTGCGCATGCACGAAGTCGTGCGCGATCATCAGCTCGACATCCTGCATTGCCACTACGCCATTCCGCATGCCACCAGTGCCTGGATTGCGCGCGAGATGCTGCGCGAGGGCAATGCGGATGTGCGCGTGGTGACCACACTGCACGGTACCGACATCACCATCGTCGGTCAGGAACGCTCGTTCTATACCATTACCCGTTTCTCGATCGAGAAGTCCGATAGCGTGACCGCCGTTTCCGACTATCTGCGCGACGAGACGTATCGCGCCTTCGGGTGTGTGGGCTGTAACGTCGAAGTCATTCCGAATTTCATCAATCCTGAGCTGTACGATCGTAGCCGTCATCTGTTCCCGATTCCCGCCGACGTCACGACCGGGCGAAAAGTGGTGATGCACATTTCGAACTTCCGGCCGGTCAAGCGCGTGCGCGACGTCGTGCGGGTGTTTGCGGGCGTGAACAAGGAAGTGCCGGCGGTGCTGGTCATGATTGGTGATGGTCCGGAGCGCGTCGAGGCCGAAGCAGAGGCGCGCGAGCTCGGTATCGCCGAGCATGTGCTGTTCCTCGGCAAGATCGATGCAATCGCGCCACTACTCGCTGGCGCCGATCTCTTTCTGCTCACCAGCGACAAGGAGTCCTTCGGCCTCAGCGCCCTCGAGGCGTTGGCCTCCGGCGTACCGGTCATCGGCGCGCGGGCCGGCGGTCTTCCCGAAGTCGTCATCGACGGCGAAACGGGATTCCTGTGTGAGGTTGGCGACGTCGACGCCATGGCGGCGGCCGGCGTGCGTCTGCTTTCGGATCCGGCGAAGTGGCAGCAGATGAGCACCGCTGCCGCCGCGGACGCGCGCAAGCGCTTCTCCGAAGCGGCCGTGGTCGCGCAGTATGAGGCGCTCTATGAGCGTACCATCGCATCGGCGGTTGCCGGTCGGTGAGTTCAGGACTTTTCCGTGGGCGGATGACAGCGTGACGATTTTTCAGGCGGTAGTACTCGGCATTGTGCAGGGACTCGCTGAGCTGCTGCCGATTTCGAGTTCGGCACATCTGGCGCTCACCCCCTATTTCTTCGGATGGACCGATCCGGGTCTCGCCTTTGATGTCGCGCTGCATCTTGGTACGCTCATCGCGTTGGTGTGGTACTTCCGGGCCGAGTGGATCGACATGACGAAGAGCGCGTGGAAGATCGCGTCCACGCGGCGTATCGAGACGGTGCATGACCGCCGACTCGTGTACTTGGTCGTAGCGACGATTCCGGCCGGCGTTGGCGGATTGCTGCTCAACGATCTCGCCGAAACGACCTTCCGCTCCCCGATGATCATCGGTACCGCGCTTGTCGTGATGGGTGTACTGCTCTGGGCGGTCGACAAGTGGAGCGCCCGCGCCCGCATGATCGAGGAAGTCACCATGCGCGACGCCATCATTGTTGGCTGCGCACAAGTGCTCGCCCTCATCCCCGGTGTATCGCGCTCTGGCTCGACGATCACGGCGGGACGTTTGCTGAAGCTCGATCGCCCCAGCGCGGCGCGCTTCAGCTTTCTCATGAGCATGCCGATCACACTCGCCGCGGTCATTCTGAAGGTGCCCGAAGCGGTACGCTCCGAAGGCATCTCCGCGCCGCTCGTCGCTGGTGTCATCGCGGCCGCCATCAGCAGCTGGCTGGCGATCACCGTCCTCCTGCGCTACGTGAGCAAGCATAGCTTCGGTGTGTTTGCCGTGTATCGCGTCATCTTGGCCGCCGTCGTCTTCGCCACCATCGCGACGCGCCGCTGATGACCGCGCCCTCGCCCACGCTCGCTGCTGAGTGCGGACTCGCCCGGCTCGCCTATCAGGCGTTGGTTGGATCCACCATGGACGAGGCGCATCGACTCGCGCAGGCCGGTGCCAAGTCGGGTACACTCGTGCTCGCCGAAGCCCAGGAGGGGGGGCGTGGTCGCGGCGGCCGGAGCTGGGTCTCTGAACCCGGCGCGGGACTGTGGATGACGCTCATCGAGCGCCCGCGTGATCCGCAGGCCCTCGATGTGCTTGCGCTCCGTATCGGTCTGGCTTTGTCCGACGCACTCGAGCCGCTGTGCAACGGTCGCATCTCGCTCAAATGGCCCAACGACCTGTTCGTCGGAGCGGGGAAGCTCGCCGGAATCCTGATCGAAGCCCGTTGGCGCGAATCGCTCCCGGAGTGGGTCGCCATCGGTGTCGGCGTCAACCGTCGCGTACCGGAGGCTATCCCAGGTGCCGCGTCGGTGCGCGGCGACATCCCGCGCGACGACGTTCTCCGCGCCATGCTGCCCGCGATGCGAAACGCGGCAGCCCAGCCCGGCCGACTGACGCCCGAGGAATGTGCGCGATGGGCCGAACGTGATCTGGCCTTCGGTCGCGAGATTGTCGAGCCGCGCGCCGGACGCGCGATGGGGATTGATGCGACGGGCGCGCTGCTGATTGCCGAGCCACGCGGTGCCGTGCACGCCGCCCGCAGTGGCTCGCTCGTATTCGCCGGAGAGGCGCCGTGAGAGGCTCGCCGTGCTGATCGTGTTCGATGTCGGCAACACCGAAACCACCATCGGGTTGTTCGAGGGAACCGCACTGCGCGCCGACTGGCGAATCATGACCGCCGTGCCGCGAACCTCCGACGAATTCGGCATCGTGCTGCGCAGTCTCCTCCGAGCGTCGGACGTGGAACTCAAGGCCGTCACGGCGGCGGCGATCGGCTCTGTCGTCCCGCCCATCACCGATCCGCTCGCGCGGGCCTGCGAGCGGTACTTCGGCGTCACCCCGATTCTCGTCGACGCGAAGGCGGCGCTGCCGATCACGGTGCAGGTTGACGAGCCACTCAGTGTCGGCGCCGATCGGCTGATCAACACGCTCGCTGCGAGCCAGTTGTATCAGCGTGACACCATCTGCGTCGACCTCGGCACCGCTACCACCTTCGATTGCATCACCGCGGACGGGGTCTTTCTTGGCGGAGTGATCATGCCCGGCGTGCGCACGTCGGCGGAAACGCTCACGCGACGTACGTCGAAGCTGCCCGCCACCGAACTGCTGCCGCCCAAGCGCGTGATCGGCACGCGCACGGAAGAATGCATTCGCGCCGGCGTGTTGTTCGGCGCCGCCGATGCCATCGACGGTATGGTGCGCCGCATCAAAGCAGAGTGGCCGGGTCGCGAGGTCCCGCTGGTGGTCGCCACAGGCGGTCTGGCGGAGACTCTGCAGCCGTGGTGTTCGGAGTTCGATCTCATCGAGCCGACGCTTACCCTGCAGGGATTGCGCTTGGCATACGAGCTGCTGGTTGTGCAGTAGGCAGCGGCTTCCCCGATGCGGGGGCTGCCGTCAAGGCAGTCTGCTGCGGGATACATCTGCCACATTGAGCCGTCGAATGTCGAATCGGCAGTTCGAGTCGAACGCTAAACGCTTTTATTGCTTGCAGTTACAGAATTGTATCGACCGTGCGCCCCGCTTGACTGCCACCGTCGTTTCGTTTAGCTTTTGGTCGTTAGCACTCGACTCGCTTGAGTGCTAACATCGAGCATATTCATTGGTTCGATCCCTGACACATACGCAGGAGACAACAGTTATGGCCACTCAGAGTGCCGCCAAGGTAGCGCCGCTCGCTGATCGCGTCGTCGTGAAGCCGAGCGAAGAAGCGGAACAGATGCGCGGTGGACTGTACATCCCGGATACCGCCAAGGAAAAGCCGCAGCAGGGTTCTGTCGTGGCTGTTGGCCCGGGCCGTTATGAGAAGGAGACCCGCGTGCCGATGGACGTGAAGGTCGGCGACAAGATCCTGTACGGGAAGTACAGCGGTACGGAAGTGACGATCGACGGTGAGCAGCTGCTCATCCTCCGCGAGTCGGATGTGCTCGCGGTGATCAGCTAATCGTCTTCGAACCACTCAACGGAAAATAGCAACCATGGCTGCCAAGGAACTGCATTTCAACGTGGACGCGCGCGCTGCTCTCAAGCGTGGCGTCGATCAGCTCGCCGAGGCCGTGAAGGTCACGCTCGGACCGAAGGGCCGTAATGTCGTCATCGACAAGAAGTTCGGCGCCCCGACGATCACCAAGGACGGTGTCACGGTCGCGAAGGAAATCGAGCTGGCCGATCCGATCGAGAACATGGGCGCGCAGATGGTGAAGGAAGTCGCGACCAAGACGTCGGATCTCGCTGGCGACGGCACCACGACCGCCACGGTGCTCGCCCAGGCGATCTTCCGTGAAGGCCTCAAGAATGTGACCGCCGGCTCCAACCCGATGGCGCTGAAGCGCGGCATCGAAAAGGCCGTTGCGAGCATCGTTGAAGAACTGAAGCGTATCTCCGTGCCCACCACGGGCAAGAAGGAAATCGCGCAGGTCGGCACCATCTCGGCGAATAACGATCCCGAGATTGGTAACCTCATCGCGGAAGCGATGGAAAAGGTCGGCAAGGACGGCGTGATCACCGTCGAAGAGGCCAAGGGCCTCGAGACGACGCTGGAGACGGTTGACGGTATGCAGTTTGACCGTGGCTATCTCTCGCCGTACTTCGTCACGGATCCGGAGAAGATGGAGGCGGTGCTCGACAACGCCATGATCCTGATTCATGACAAGAAGATCTCTGCCATGAAGGATCTTCTCCCGGTGCTCGAGAAGGTTGCCCAGCTCGGCAAGCCGCTCCTCATCATCGCCGAAGACATCGAAGGCGAAGCGCTCGCCACGCTCGTCGTCAACAAGCTGCGCGGCACGCTGCGCGTCGTCGCCGTCAAGGCGCCGGGCTTTGGCGATCGTCGTAAGGCGATGCTGCAGGACATCGCGACGCTGACCAAGGGTCAGGTCGTGTCCGACGAAGTCGGCTTCAAGCTCGAAAACGCGGTCCTTACGGACCTCGGCACGGCCAAGCGCATCGTGATCGACAAGGACAACACGACGATCATCGACGGCGGCGGCGAAACGAAGGACATCGAAGGCCGCGTCAAGGAAATCCGCGGTGCCATTGAAAAGAGCACGTCGGATTACGATCGTGAGAAGCTCCAGGAGCGTCTCGCGAAGCTCGCCGGTGGTGTGGCCGTCATCAATGTCGGCGCCGCGACCGAAGCGGAAATGAAGGAGAAGAAGGCTCGCGTCGAAGACGCGCTGCACGCCACGCGTGCCGCCGTTGAAGAAGGCATCGTCCCCGGCGGCGGCGTCGCGCTCATCCGCGCGCAGCACGTGCTCAAGGACGTCAAAGTCGTCGAGCGCGACGAGCAGATCGGTGTCGACATCGTGCGTCGCGCGATCGAAGAGCCGCTCCGCATCATCGTCCAGAACGCAGGTGGTGAAGGCTCCATCGTCGTTGAGAAGATCCGCACGGCGAAGGAAACCAGCTTCGGCTACAACGCGCTGACCGATGTGTACGAAGACCTCGTGCAGGCCGGCGTGATCGACCCGACGAAGGTGACCCGCACGGCGTTGCAGAACGCCGCGTCGATCGCCGGTCTCCTCCTCACGACGGAAGCGCTTATCGTCGAGAAGAAGGACAACTCGGCTCCTGCCGGCGGCGGCCATGGTGGCGGCGGCGGCGGTGGCATGGGCGGCATGTACTAAGCCGTTCCAACGGTCGAAGGAAACAGAACGGGCGCCCAATCGGGCGCCCGTTCTGCCGTTCGAACCCGTCGTGTGGCGGTTAGAAGCCGAGCGACAATTGCGACGCGCGCACCAACCACGCCGCTTCACCGGTCGACGTCATCGGCGGCAACGGGAGCTGCTGCGACGCCGCCAACAACGCGTCGCGGGTCCATCCCGCGCGGCGCAGTGCTGCGCGCGTTCGCTCGATCGCCAGCGAGGGCAGGTTGTTGGTTTCGCTCAGATGCGTGAGCAGAACCCCACGCAGTCCGCGATGCGCACACGCGCTCACGAACGCGGCGGCGGCGCCGTTCGAGAGATGTCCGAGTCCTCCGCTGATCCGTTGTTTCAGCGACCAGGGATACGGACCGCGCGCGAGCATCTGCTCGTCGTGATTCGATTCGACCACCAAGAGGTCCAACCGCTCAAAGGCGACCGGCAGGGTATCCGGAACACGTCCGACATCCATCGCCACCCCCGCGCGCGCACCACTCCGGATGTCGGTCAAGACGAGTGCACAGCAATCCCGTGCGTCATGCGGCACCGACGACGTCTCGATCAGGAAACCACTGATCAAGGTTGGCCCCTGCGCCGCGAACGCCCGTGCATCGCGCAATGGCACGTCCGTTCCGCTGCCGCTGCCTAGCGCGTCGATCGTGCCCCCCGATCCGTACACGGGCCACCCCCACCGCGCGCACGCTGCTACGGCGCCGCTCGCGTGATCGGTGTGCTCGTGCGTCAGCAAAAGCGCGCTGATCTCTTCCGGCCGACGTCCCACCGACTGCAGCCGTCGCACGAGTGAGCGTGGTCCGAATCCCGCATCGATCAGGACGGCGCCATCCGTGCCATCGATCAGGATGGCATTGCCGCGACTGCCACTCCCGAGGACGGTTATGCGAAGCATTCGTGCTCGGTCGCCGCACCGGTGGCCACGTGGATCACGCCGATCAGCGGCGCGGCCAGCGGCTGTCGGCGGCGCACAGGGCATGCACGCTGGTCCACCATACGCGGCTGCCTTCGCTGAGCGAAACACCGCGCCGCGCCATCATACGCTCGGCCGTCTGCACGAACTTGGTCGCATCGAACGGCTCATACGGTGCGCGCGCGCCCCAGGAAAACGGCGCCACCGCTTTCGGCGGCATCGTGTCGAACACGTTTGCGCCCGCGCCAAGCACACAGCCCGTCGTCAGGCGAAGACCGATGCCCGTCTTCACATGATCGCCGAACATCGTCCCCAGAAATTGCAGGCCGCTGTCGCGCACGCCGTCGGGGGTCCACAGCGCGACCGTGCCGTAGGTGTTCATGAGATTGCTGGTGATCGTGCCGGCACCAAGGTTCACCCATCGGCCGAGCACGGAATGTCCGACGAACCCGTCATGCCCCTTGTTGGCGTGACCGATGAAGATCGACGTCGACAGTTCGCCGTGCACGCGGCAGGTGTCTCCGATCGAAGAGCCGGCGATGCGATCAGCCGTCACCACACTGTCCCGGCCTACATAGCACGGGCCGATCACGCGCGTGAAGGCCTGCACCTGCGCACCACGCCGCAGCAGCACCGGCCCTGCGCTCGTGTCGAACACCGACATCGGTTCGACCGTCGCCCCGGCTTCTACGAGTACCGGGTGGGCGCCAATGACGGTGACGGAAGCGCCACTGGACGCCTGCAGCGTGGTGGCCGACAGCCGCGACCCGAGCACGGGGATGTCGCGCTGCAGCAGCGGCTGCAGGGTGCCGATCACGTCCCAGACGTCGTTCAGCCACACGCCGTCGAGGTCGAGCGCTTCGGCTTCGTCACCGGTACCGTCGGGAAGCGCTCGGTCGTGCGCGAGTTCGTGCGACCCATCGGCCAGCGAGGCAAGGATCCGCTCGTCAAACGTGTCGCCGTCGAGTCGCCGCGCGGCAATGCGACCGCCGATCGTGACCACCAACGCCGTCGGTGAGACTGCGATCGCCGGTCCATCAAGAAACGGAAGCGCGCGAGTATTCACCAACCACGTGCCGGCCGCCAGCGCCTGTCCGTTCACGAAGGCCGGCGCGTCGAACTCGGCGAATCCATGCAGATGCGGTGCCGCGACGAATCCACGGCTCTCGACACCAAGCACCATTTCCCACCGTTCGCGAATCAGCAGTGCGCCCGCGCGCATCTCGCCAAGCGGGCGGCTGGTAGCGAACGGCTCGAAGCGCCGCGCCACGGCATCGTCGTACAACGCGATCACGACCCGCGAACCTCGGGCGGCAGCGCATCGAGCAGCGTCTTGAGATCGGCCGCCTTTTCACGCGTGGTGACCATCACCAGGCCCTCGCGCGCGACTACCACGAGGTCGTCCACGCCGTAAAGCACCACCTGCGTCCCGTCGGCATGCACCACGTTTCCCGTGGCCTGCAGCGCGAACGTGGGGCCCAGCATGGCATTGTCCTGCGCATCCCGCGTGCGCACGCGATGCAAGGCGGCCCAGGTGCCCACGTCATCCCATCCGAACTGCCCGGGCAGCACCAGTACGCGAGCACTACGCTCGAGAACGCCGACGTCGATCGCCACCGACTTGACCTGCGCGAAGAACGCCGCCACATCGTCGCCAGCGGCGGTCAGCGCCGGCTGCACCTCCGGCGTGTGAACGCGAATCTCGTCGAGCAGATCGCCCACACACCAGGCGAAAATGCCCGAGTTCCAAAGGAAGCCGTCGGCCACCATCTGCGCGGCGCGCTCGCGGTCCGGCTTTTCGACGAACCGCTCTACGCGTTGCACGCCCGTACGAACCGGCGCGCCCGGCTGGATGTAGCCGAAGCCCGGGTCTGGGCGCGACGGCACGATCCCGACGGTCACCAAGGCCCGCTCCTCAAGGGCGATGCGGGCCGCTTCCGCCAGCGTCGCGCGGTAGGCCTCGACATCCCCAATCGCCCAATCGGCGTGAACGCAAATCATCACCGCATCGCCACCGGCGCGCTGCGCGATGACCTGCGCCGCCCAGGCCAGCGCGGCACACGTGCCGGCCGGCCGCGGCTCGGCGATCACGTTCTCGGGCGGCAAATCGGGCTCGAGCGCGAGGACCGCATCGCGCAGCGACGCGTTGGTGAGCACGAGCGTTTGTGACAGCGGCGCCAGTGGTCGCATCCGGTCGAGCGTGTCACGAAGCATCGGCGCTTCGCTGATCAGCGGCAGCAACTGCTTCGGACGCTCGGGCGTGGACAGCGGCCAGAAGCGGGAGCCGACGCCTCCGGCGAGCACGACGTTCCAACGGTTCATGATACCACCGGGGGCGACGACAGCTCCGTCGACGCCGGCTCGGGAAGAGTGGTTCCGGTATACGCGCGGACGCGCTCCAGCAGGCGCCGCGGGCTGAAAGGCTTGGTCATGATCTCGGAAACGCCAAGGGATTCGACTTCGCGCAATTGCGCATCCTGTCCTGCTGCCGTGAGGACGATGCAGGGCAGGGGACGCCACCGGATATCGCCACGCAGCACACGGAGGATCTCGGTACCCGACATACCCGGTAGCATGAGGTCCAGCACCACCAGAGCGACCGCCGGGGTCGACTCGAGGGCGGAGAGTGCCTCCGCGCCGTGCTCCGCCAGATGCACCGTAAAACCGGCCTGTTCGAGGCGCGTCCGGATGATGCGACCGATGTGTGGCTCGTCATCAACGACGAGCACGGTCACCCCGGCGGCCGGATCAACGGGCATCGGGACCGAGGCGCGCGCGCTCAGACGAGCGAGGCGATCTGCGCCCGAAAGCGACGGAGATCGTACAAGAGCGCCGCCAGATTGGCATCCGGACGTAGGAGCACGAGCATGAACGCCTCGGGGGATACCGAGGTTACGACAACGGTGCCGGTGCTGTATTCGAGCACCATGAGGCCGAAGTCGCCGCGACCGGCTGCGACGCCCATTTCGGCGGCGGCGAGCGCCATCGGGGGCACGAAAGCGGCCAATCCGTCCGGGTCTAGCGCGGCATCGGTGGCGCCGTCGATCAGGAGACCGTCGCGCCCCAGGACGATGGCGGCATCCACACCGTCGCGGCGGCGCAATGCACTGACGAGATCGCGAATGGTGGGCATGGCGGAACGCTGGTCGCGAAGCGGGGTGAAGTCAAGCGAGGATGCTCACGTGATTGCGGTGGCAAGGCGGCAGCAATGCGGCACCAAGCGCTTGCCCGGACACGAGTTGAGCGGTAACCTCCACACCCGTACCGCTATCGCTTCCGACCATGGGAGTTACCCTGCTCGCTCGTTTCCTCGGCGCGCCTCGAGTCGCTCGGCGCGCCATGTCGTTTCCGGCCCTGATCGTCACGGCCGTTGCCCTCGCCGCCTGCGGCGACTCCAACAACCTGCTCAATGCAGCGTCGTCCGAGAACACCGCGCGCAACTACAGCGTCTACGCGCTTACGGGCACGTCCTCGGCGCTGCCGGCCGCGTACAACTTCACGACGGAACTGTTGGCCCGCCCGCAGTTGCTGTCGAACGGCGGCGTGAATTTCGACGTGGCCTTCGACCTCACGAGCGACAACAAGGTCAAGCTGCTGCCGGTCCGCGCTGTCGTACCGCTGCCGCCGGCCGGTGTCTCGAGCGTCGGCATGCTCAAGTCGACCAGCGCGTACAGCGCCCTCGAACGCGCCCCGGATCGCGGCTACACGGTCGATTCCACGCTCATCGTCGGCATCGGCGAAACCGTCGTGCTGCAGCTTCCCGGCTCCGGTTGCATCTACGGCGAGCCGTATTACGCGAAGCTCGTGGTCGATAGCATCATCGCCGCCCAACGGCGCATCGTGGTCGGCTCGCTGGTAAACCGCAATTGTGGTTTCCGCGCGCTGACGGTTGGTATCCCGAAGAACTGATTTTCGCATGCATGACATTCGGTTGTTGCGCGACCAGCTCGAGCACCTGCGCGACGGTATGCGCCGTCGCGGCAAGCTCGCTGAACTCGGCCCCATGCTCGACCGTGCGGAGTCGCTCGAACGGGAGCGTCGTACCGCCATCACGGAACTCGAGGCCCAGCAGGCGCGTCGGAACAAGGTGACGGCGGAGGTCGGACAGCGCCGCAAGGCGGGCGAAGACGCGACCGAGCTCATGGCCGAAGGGCGGGCCGTCGGCGAGCAGATCGCGATGCTCGAGCAGCGTCGAGCGGAAACCGAGGCCGCCGTCTCGATCATGCTCTACGAACTGCCGAATATCACCTTGCCTGACGTCCCCGAAGGCGACGAAACCGCGAACACGGTCGTGCGCAGCTGGGGCACGCCGCGCACACCCGATGCGTCCATCGTGCCGCACTGGGAGAAGGGCGAAGCGTTCGGTATGATCGACCTCGCCCGTGGGGCGAAGATCAGCGGCTCGGGCTTCATCGTGTATCGCGGTCGCGGCGCGCGCCTTGTGCGCGCCTTGATGAACATGATGCTCGACATCCACACCGAGGAGCACGGCTACGAAGAGACGTGGGTGCCGCTCGTCGTGAATCGGGCCTCGATGACCGGCACGGGCAACTTCCCCAAGTTCGAGGAAGACGCCTACGCGGTCACCGAAGACGAGCTGTTCCTCATTCCCACGGCCGAAGTCCCGGTCACCAATCTCTATCGCGACGAGATTCTCGACGCGAGCGAATTGCCGAAGCGCTTCTGCGCCTTCAGCGCCTGCTTCCGTCGTGAAGCCGGAGCCGCCGGCAAGGACACGCGAGGCCTGCTGCGCGTGCACGAATTCGACAAGGTCGAGCTGGTGCGCTACGCTAATCCCGAGACCTCGCTCGATGAGCTGGAGTTGCTCACCAGCCAGGCCGAAACGATCCTCCAGCGGCTCGAACTGCCGTATCGTGTGTTGCTGCTGGCGGCCGGAGATACGGGCTTCTCCAGCGCGAAGACCTACGACCTCGAAGTGTTCGCCCCTGGCGTCGGTAAGTGGCTCGAAGTCTCCAGCTGCAGCCTCTTCACCGATTTCCAGGCGCGCCGCGCCAACATTCGCTTTCGTCCCGCGCCGGGAGAAAAGCCGAAACTGGTGCACACGCTGAACGGGTCGGCGCTCGCGTTTTCGCGCGTCATCGCGAGCATTCTCGAGCACCATCAGCAGCCCGATGGCTCCGTCCGGATTCCCGAGGCGCTGCAGCCGTACCTCGGTCGCGCCGAACTGCGCTAAGCGTCGCCACCGATGCGCCGTCGCCGCTGGCCCGTAGTCGTCATGGTGCTCGGCGTGCTGGGGCTGCTCACGTGGTACGTCGTGTACACGCAGCACGTCGTGCGTCAGCTGCGCGTCGCTGCGGCGGGGCAGGGGCAGATGTACTCCCGCATCTTCCGGGCGCTGCAGGACACGAGCGCCACGCAGGATCCCACGATCACCCTCGTGGAGCTGTTGCAGCAGATTCGTGAATCGGGATTGCCTCTCGTGCTCACTGATACCGACGGCCGCGTGTCGGGGGTCGCGAATCTGCCCTTCGACGAACCGCTCGACGGCGAACGCACGAAGGCCTTCATGCGCGAGCTCGACCGCCGAAACGCGCCCATTCTGCAGCCCGGCTCGACTGGTGTGCACTACGGTGACAGCCCGATGGTGCGCGGACTGCAGGTTATTCCTATCCTCCAGGCCTTCGGCATTGGACTGCTCGTCGCATTCGGTGTCTATGCGTTGATTGAACGCGGACGCGCCGATCGCGAGAAAGTATGGGCCGGTATGGCGCGTGAGGCCGCCCACCAACTTGGCACGCCGCTCTCGGCGATGGCCGGCTGGCTCGAACTGCTGCGGGACATGGTCACCACCGCGACCGCCACCCGCGCCGTCGATGCAATGGAGCAGGATCTGCAACGCCTTGAACGGGTGTCACATCGTTTCGAGCGAATCGGTCGTCCGCCGCGCGACGAGCAGGTGGATTGCGCTGAGCTGGTCGATCGGCTGGCCTCGTACTTCGCAGCGCGCGCGCCCACGCTGGCGCGCACCGTGCGCATTCGGAGCGAGCACCCCGAGGGGCCGCTCATGACGCGCGGCGACAAGGTGCTCCTGGAGTGGGTGTTGGAAGTACTGATCAAGAACGCGATGGACGCCCTCGCTGGTCGTGATGGAGAAGTCGTCGTGTCGGCCATTCCGCTCCCGGAGGGGGGCGTGCGCATTCGCGTGCAGGACAACGGCCCCGGCATTCCCCGCAAATTGCGCAAGCGCATTTTCGACGCCGGCTTCACCACGAAGGATCGCGGCTGGGGTATCGGCTTGTCGCTCGCGCGTCGCATCGTGCAGGAGAATCACGAAGGCAAGCTGATGCTCGCTGACACCGACCGCGGAGCGGCGTTCGACGTTATCTTGCACGCATGACGACGACGGGTTGGTCCGGTTCCCTCTTTGACGCGGTGCCCTCGGCACCTGCGCTCGATCTCGAAGCGCTGACGCGAAGCCTTAATCCCGGCCAGCGCGAAGCCGTGTTTCATGACGATGGTCCGGCGCTGGTGCTTGCCGGGGCCGGCTCCGGCAAGACCCGCGTGCTCACCACGCGCATCGCCCGACTCATCGGCGATCGCGGCGTGGCGCCCCACGAAATCCTCTCCGTCACGTTCACGAACAAGGCCGCCGGCGAGATGCGCGCCCGTATCGCCAAGTTTCTCGGGCACGAACCGAAAGGCATGTGGTGCGGCACCTTCCACGCCCTCGGCGCGCGCATGCTGCGCGGCGTGGCCCCGATCGTGGGACGCGAGCAGAACTTCACGATCTACGACGAAGACGACACCATCGGTGCCGTCAAGCGCGTCATGGAACGTCGCAAGCTCAGCCCCACGCAGTTCGCCCCCAAGGCCATTCTGAGCGCGATCTCGAGTGCCAAGAACGCGCTCGTATCTCCGAGCGAATACGCGCGTACGGCCCGTGACACCTTCACGACGGCCGTCGCCGGCGTGTACACCGATCTCGAACACGCCCTGCAGCAGGCCAATGCCGTCACCTTCGACGACTTGCTGGTGCTACCCGTTCGTGCGCTCGAGCAGGATGAAGCGTTGCGGGCGCACTATCAGCGGCGCTTCAAGTACGTGCTCGTCGACGAGTATCAGGACACGAACGCGGCACAGTTCCGATTCGTCCAGCTCATGGGCGGCGGATATCGCAACGTGATGGTGGTCGGCGATGATGACCAGTCGATCTACGGATGGCGCGGCGCCGACATCCGGAACATCCTCGACTTCGAGCGCGCCTTTCCCGGCGCGCGCATCGTGCGCCTCGAGGAAAACTACCGCTCCACGCCGAACATTCTCGCGCTCGCCAATGCCGTTATTGCCGAGAACACGGAACGGCGCGGCAAGACGCTGCGCGCCACACGGCCGGCTGGCGAGACGGTCACGCTCGTGGAAACGCTCGACGAGCGCGACGAAGCCGACTTCATTGCCGATACCATCACCGCACGCATGTCGCGCTCCGATCTTTCGCGGCGCGATTGCGCGGTGCTCTATCGCACCAACGCGCAGAGCCGCGCGATCGAAGACGCGTTCCGTCGTCGCAACATCCCGTACCGGCTCGTCGGCGCCGTCCGCTTCTACGATCGTCGCGAAATTCGCGACATCATGGCGTACCTCAAGCTCGTCGCGAATCCAGCCGATGACGAGGCATTCCGCCGCGCCGTGAACGTGCCCAAGCGCGGCTTGGGCGATGCCACGATCACGCTGCTGGTCGAGCGCGCGCAGCGGGATGGCGTCCCCTTGCTCACCATCGCCTCGCGCATCGATGTCGTGGCGGAGCTGCGGCCCGCTGCGCGGACGGCGCTGGCCGATTTCGTGTCACTCGTGCAGCGCCTGCGGAACGCGGCCGTCGATTCCGCGGTCGACGAGCTGCTCCGCGATCTTGCCGCCTCGATCAAGTACGCCGACCACCTGCGCGCCGAAGGTCCCGAAGGTCAGGAGCGCATCGAGAACGTGCGCGAACTGATCGCCGGTGCCGCTGAAGTCGTGGCCGATGAGGGCGGTGAAGTGGGACTCACGCCGCTCGATCACTTCCTGCAGTCGTCGACGTTGGTAGCCGGGATCGACAAACTCGACCCGAACGCCGATGCCGTCACTTGCATGACGATGCACAACGCGAAGGGACTCGAGTTCCCGCTCGTGTTCGTCTCGGGTCTGGAGGATGGGTTGTTCCCGCTGGCACGTGCCGCCGAGGATCCGAGTCAGCTCGAAGAGGAACGCCGACTGTTTTACGTGGGCATCACGCGTGCCGAAACCAAGCTGTACCTCACCTGTGCCGAGCAGCGTCGACGCAATGGCGAGATGATGTTCTCGATGCCGTCACGCTTCCTCAAGCAGGTCACGATCTCGCTGGCGGAACGTCAGAAGACGGCGCGCGCCAAGACCGAAGGACGCGGTGGCTTCGCGTCCATCGGCGGCACGCAGTCCTCACGCGACAGCGACGATTCGTGGGGACGCAGCAGCTACAGCGCCGGCGGCGGAGGCGGTGCCAAGCGCTCAGGTGGTCAGTACGGCAGCGCGTCGTACGGTGCGGGCAGCACAGCCTTCGGAAAGAGTGCTGGTGCATTCTCGACGCCGGCGCGACGCGACCGCCCCACCGAGCCGGAAGACGAGTCGCAAGATGCGCCGATGTTCGCCGTCGGTGAGAAGGTGCGTCACGCGAAGTTCGGATCGGGCACGATCGCAGAACTCACCGGCAGCGGGCGTGACCTGAAGGTGCGTATTGATTTCGAAGACGAAGAGATCGGCCGGAAGACTCTGGTGCTGGCGCAGGCCAAACTCGAACGCGGGTGGGAGTAGTTGTCGGTCTCCAACGAAGATGTGCTTCATGTCGCGCAACTCGCGCGCTTGGCAATCGACGACGCGCGGCTCCCCGGGCTCGTCGCGGAACTGAATGGCATTCTGCAGCACATGGATGCCCTGCAGCAGGCCACCATCCCCCAGGAACTCGCTGAACGCGACGTGGCGGGGATGCCGCTGCGTGACGACGGCGCGCCGCCGGTCGCGCTCCAACGCACGCGGGAGGCGTTCGCGCCAGCGACGCGTGAGGGCTTCTTTCTGGTGCCGCGTCTGGCGACGCATGGTGACGTCGGTTCCTCCGCCGAGGACGACGCATGAACGTGGAGTCGCTGAAGGCGCACTCGGTCGAAGCGGCTTGGGCGCAATACGATGCCGTTGATGCCGGACCGACCGGACTGAACGCGTTCCTCTCAGTGGACCGCGAAGGATCGTTGGCTGCTGCCACGTCGGTCGCGACGCACGCAGGGAATAGCGACCTCGCCGGCGTCCCCGTCGCGATCAAGGACAATCTCGCGACGCTCACGCTGCCGACCACCTGCGGCTCGCGCATTCTCGAGGGGTACGTCAGTCCGTTCGAAGCAACCGCAGTCAGGAAGCTGCGAGACGCCGGTGCCATCGTGATCGGCAAGACGAACATGGACGAATTCGCCATGGGATCCTCCACCGAGAATAGCGCGTACGGCCCCACGAAGAACCCAGTCGATCGCTCGCGCGTGCCCGGCGGTTCCTCCGGTGGTTCGGCCGCGGCGGTCGCGGCGGGCGTCGTCCGCCTCGCGCTCGGCTCCGAAACCGGTGGCTCCGTACGCCAACCGGCGGCGTTTTGCGGCATCGTCGGCGTGAAGCCCACGTACGGTCGCGTCAGTCGTTTCGGACTCGTCGCCTACGCGTCGTCACTCGATCACGTGGGCGTGTTCGCCCGGAACGTGTTCGACGCGGCACTCGGGGTGGAGATCATTGCCGGACACGATCCCTCCGATGCCACCTGTTCGGCGCGTCCGGTGCCCGCGTTACGGCAGTCAGCCGTTGTTGCCGACAGCGCCCAACCGCTGGCGGGTCTCGTGGTGGGTCGTCCGGTCGAGTACTTCACCGAGGCACTCGATCCCCGTATTCGCGCGCAGTGCGACGCGTCATTCGATCGCTTGCGGTCGCTCGGCGCCGAGGTGCGTGATGTGTCGTTGCCCCACACGTCGCTCGCGATTCCCGTGTACTACGTGCTCGCGCCGGCCGAAGCGTCCAGCAACCTCGCGCGCTACGACGGCGTTCGCTACGGAAAGCGTGCCGCGGCCGACGGTCTACGCGAGATGTACGAGCGCACGCGGTCCGGCGGTTTCGGCGCCGAAGTAACGCGTCGGATTCTGCTTGGCACGTACGTGCTCAGTGCGGGCTACTACGACGCCTACTATCGCCGCGCGCAGACGGTACGCACGCTCATCACGCAGGATTTCGAACGCGTCTTCGCCGAGGGGGTGCACGTGCTCTTCACACCCACCGCGCCAACCCCGGCATTTCGCATCGGTGAGGTGTCCGATCCATACGATATGTATCTCAGCGACATCTACACCGTGACGGCCAACCTCGCCGGCATCCCGGCGATGTCGCAGCCCATCGGCCTCGTCGATGGCCTCCCCGTTGGTGGCCAGTTCATGGCGGCGCGTTTCGATGAGGCCACCATGTTCAAGGCGGCGGCCGCGCTCGAGCATACAATGGCTCAGGGGGGTGGCGCATGAGCACTGCATCGCCAAGCACCGGCACGCCCATCGACTGGGAGCTCGTGATCGGACTCGAAGTACACTGCCAGCTCAAGACACGGAGCAAGATCTTTTGCGGCTGTGCAACGTCGTTCGGCGAGGCACCCAACACCAATACCTGTCCGGTGTGCCTCGGCCTACCGGGAGCGTTGCCGGTGCTGAATGCGCACGCCGTCGAACTCGCCACACGCGCCTCACTCGCGCTCGGCTCCACCGTGCACAACACCTCGGTATTCGCGCGCAAGAATTACTTCTATCCCGACTTGCCGAAGGGCTATCAGATCTCGCAGTTCGATCAGCCCATCGCGACCGGTGGTACCATCGTTGTCGATGACACCGCCACGCCTCCTCGCGCGATCCGCGTGCATCGCGTGCACATGGAAGAGGATGCGGGAAAGTCGGTGCACGATCGCTTCCGCGACGCGACCGCGATCGACCTGAATCGCGCCGGCACGCCGCTGATCGAAATCGTGTCGGAGCCGGAGATTCACTCGGCGGCCGATGCGGTGAGTTATCTCCGCCGCCTCAAGCAGATCCTCGAGTACACCGAAGTCTCCGACGCCAACATGGAGGAAGGCTCGCTCCGCGTGGACGTGAACATCTCCATACGCCCGCGCGGCGTGGAGACACTCGGCACCAAGACCGAAGTCAAGAACCTCAATTCGTTCTCGTCCGCTGAGCACGCCGTCGAAGTGGAGTTTGCGCGGCAGTGTGCCATTCTCGAGAGTGGTGGTCGCGTCGAGCAGCAGACGTTGCTGTACGACGAGAAGCGCAATCAGGTGCGCTCCGCGCGCAGCAAGGAAGGCAGCCACGACTACCGCTACTTCCCGGAGCCGGATCTTCCGCCGCTCGTGCTGGTCGACGAGTTCGTGCAGCGTCAGCGTGAGGCGCTTCCGGAGTTGCCGGCCGCCAAGCGCGAGCGCTTTGTAACGCAGTACGGTCTCGGCGCGGCCGACGTCGATCAGCTCATTGTGAACCGAACCCTGGCGGATCGCTTCGAAGCGGTCGCCTCGGCGGCGGGTGACCCGCGCCGCGCGGCGAACTGGATGCTGGGACCGGTGCTGGCGGCGGTGAACGCGTCCGGTGGGTCACTGCTCGACCATGCCGTCGATCCGGCCCGGCTTGGTGCGCTCATCAAACTCGAAGCGCAGGGCGAGCTGTCCAACACGGCCGCCCGACAGATCTTCACGCTGATGGAACGTGAACCGGTCGAGCCGCTGGCGATCGCCACGCGCGATGGCCTGTTGAAAGTCTCGGACGACGCGGCACTCGTTGCGTGGATTGACGAAGTCTTTGCCGAATCACCCACCGAGGCCGCGCGCTTCATGGCTGGCGAACGCAAACTGCAAGGCGTGCTGGTCGGTCAGGTCATGAAGAAGTCGAAGGGCTCAGCCGATCCGAAGAAAGTCAATCAGTTGCTGGCCGCTCGCGCGGAGTAAACAGCGGCGTTGGCAGCGACGCGGCATGCCGGAGCTCGGATACCGGCATGCCGAACATGCGATCCGCTTCGAGTGCGGCGCGGACATCGCCGCCTTCGCGCTTGGCCTGACGTCGGACCTTTTTCGCGTCTCGTAGTGGCCCGTCGCCGGACGGATCGAAACGAAAGGCATCGCTGGTGTCCCAGCGATTGAACAGATCGACGATGTAGTCGAACGAGCGCGCCATGTAGCGCCCGACTTCGGCATCGCTCAGGTCCCAGCGACTCTTCTCCGACACGAGCTGGAAAATGCGCTGCCACGAGTCCGTGTCGGTCACATACACCATGCCGCGGAAGATGCGGCGGTTGGTCGGCGTGCCGAAGAGCGTCGGGCTCAAAATGCGATCGAGGTGCTGATCGGCCGGCGAGTGGTCGACCGACAAGAGCTCGCGCGCGCGACGTGGCCATGGATCGCCAAGATGCGTATCGATCCGGCTCTCCCAGTAGCTGTGACCGAGCGCGGTGGTGCTCGATGTCACGGCCAGCTGGCGCGGCACGAAGAAGTTGTGCGCCACGACGTCGGCGGCCAGGTGCGCGAGATACCCGAGACCAAACGCGCGCAGCGATGGCGGCGCCGCATCGTCGTGAATCTCGAGTCCGACACGCCACGAGTGACAATGGCGTCCCACTTCGGCGTACTTCTTCGCAATGCTGGTATCGGCGGCAATCGACCCGTACAGGAAATCGGTCGGATAGGCCGCGAGCAGCTCGGCGATGGTCGATGGCACGAGAGACAGATTCCGAAGGAGCGCGTCGCCCAGAAACACGTGGGTTCCCGGCGTCCACGCCCAGGCATCCGTCGGGAAGAGCACCAGCGCGACCAACAAGGCGAGTCCCCCCGCAATCCAGGCGCGGTGGCAGAAGCGCACAGCGCGCTCAGTCGTCGTCGTCGTCGGCATCCACGGGGGCAGGAGTACGACGCGGCCGTGGGTGGCTCAACCCGTTCGTCAATTCGCCAGCACCAACGCGTACACCGCGCACCGCCGAGACGGCCGAGAGCGCGGTATCCTCCAACTCGTCTTGCAGCACGTCCAGCACCGCATTCACGTCGTCCACACGCCGTGCCGTCCGGTCCGCTGCGTCCAGTAGCTGTTCACTCAAGGCTTCGGCCGCACCGGTGACGCGTTCCACGTCGGTGCGCAGCATGGCCACCACCTCTCGTGCGTCACCGACCATGGCGCTCGCGCTCGCCAGCAATGGCTTCGTGTCCCTCGTGAGTCGATCCACCGTCTCGTTGAACTTGTGTACCGCGGCGCGCGTGGAGAGGATCAACAGGATCGTCGCAATGAGCACGCCGATGCCGAGACACAGCACGACGATCTGGAGCACGCCACTCGTCCACTCGAACAGGCCGCGCTCGGAGATCGTACGGGCGATGATGGTGTCCGGAAGCGTTGCGGCCTGCAGAAGCCGCGCAGACAACGCACTGACAAAGGTCATGATGATGATCTAAGGGTTTCCGGCAGGGTCGGGAAGGGGGGACGTGCGTGACGCTTTCGCGGCTGCTATCCTTCCGATTGACCGAGTGCTCCGCCCAATCGCCGCGTCCAACCCCGAGTGCATGTCCGCCGTCCAGTTCATTGTCGAAGGGGGTCAGCGTCTCAGTGGCTCTATCCGTCCAGCAGGCAATAAGAATGCCGCGCTGCCGATCGTCGCTGCCACGCTCCTGACCGATCAGCCGGTGCAGCTGCACAACGTGCCTCGGATCCGGGACATCGAGACGCTTGTCGAACTCGTGCGCACCACGGGGGCGGAATGCGAATGGAACGGCCCGAACTCCCTGCGCGTGCATGCGAAATCGGTGCAAGCCGCCGATCTCGATCCGCAGATGTGCGCGCGGATCCGTGCTTCAATTCTGCTCGCCGCGCCACTGCTCGCGCGCTGCGGCACGGTCACGCTCTCACCTCCCGGTGGCGACGTCATCGGTCGTCGTCGGCTCGACACGCATTTTCACGTGCTGCAGGCCCTCGGGGCCGAGTATGAGCTGGGAGAGCGCTTCCGCTTTACCGCGAAGGCCCTGACCGGCGCCGACGTATTTCTTGATGAACCGAGTGTCACGGCCACCGAGAACGCACTGATGGCGGCCGTCGCGGCGACGGGGCGCACGGTTCTCCGCAATGCGGCCAGCGAACCGCACGTGCAGGACCTCGCGCGCTTTCTCGTCGCACTGGGCGCGCGCATCGACGGTATCGGGTCGAATGTGTACACGATCGAAGGCGGCATGCCGCTCGGCGGTGCGACACATGAGATCGGTCCCGACCACATCGAAGTCGGCTCGTTCATTGGCCTTGCGGCGGTGACCCAATCGGAAATTCGGATCGAGCGGGCGGGCGTCGAACATCTCCGCAGCACGCTGATGGGCTTCGCGCGTCTCGGGATCTCGTGCATCATCGAGGGGGACGATCTGATTGTGCCCGCCGAGCAGTCGCGCGTGATCCAGAGCGACCTCGGGGGACATGTGCCGAAGCTCGAGGATCAGCCGTGGCCCGCGTTTCCGGCCGACGTGATGTCCATCGCCATCGTCACGGCGACGCAATGCGAAGGCATGATCCTCATGCACGAAAAGATGTTCGAGTCGCGTCTCTATTTCACCGACAAGTTGGTGAGCATGGGCGCCCGCATCGTGCTGTGCGATCCGCACCGCGCCATCGTGTCGGGGCCCACCAAGCTGCGAGGCAGCACGGTGGAGTCGCCCGACATCCGCGCCGGAATGGCGATGTTACTGGCCGCCCTCTGCGCGGACGGCACCAGCGTCATTAACAACGCCCAGCAGATCGAGCGCGGCTACGAGCGGATCGAGGACCGGCTCGGAGCGCTCGGTGCCCACATCCGTCGCGTCGAATTGAGCGCGCGCTGAGTCGGGGGCAGCGATGAGTCTGATGCCGCTTGGGTCGGCCGAGCCGGTCATGGGCATGCCCGACGGCGTACTGGCCTGGACGACGACGCGCGCCGACGGCTCCTACGGGTTGGGATCCGCGGACCCGGTTGGTGAGGTCATAGAGCGCTGGGCGCGACTGCAAGACGGACTCGCGTCGCTCCGCATCGATCGGCTGGCGACGGCCCATCAAGTTCACGGGGCCGTCGTTGAACGGCATCAGGGCGGGTGGCGAGGCTGGCTGCGACTCCGCGGCGTCGATGGGCACGTCACCAACACACCCGGCACGGCGTTGGCTGTCACGATCGCCGACTGCACCCCCGTGTTCGTGGCGCACCCCGGCGGCGCGGTCGCCGCGTTGCACGCCGGATGGCGAGGCACCGCCGCCCGGATTCTCGATGTCGGTTTCGACGCACTCGCCGCGATGGGGTATCCGGCTGATGAATGCGTGGTGCACCTGGGCCCATCGATTTGCGGCGCGTGCTATGAAGTGGGGCCCGAGGTCTTGGGCGCGGTGTACGGAGTTCCGGCGGCCGGAAAGGGGCTGCTGGATGTCCGCGAGGTGCTGCACGATCACGCCAGGCGGCGTGGGGTCAACCAGATTTTCCCCAGTTCCGCGTGTACCCGATGCCACGCCGACCGCTTCTTCAGCCATCGCGGCGGAGATTCGGGTCGGCAGTTAGGCGTCATTGCGCTCCAGTCATCTTGACCTTGTAGGGGGTGGGGCGTAGGTTGCCAGTCTACGTAGTAACTCCTTCGTGACTTTCGCCCGCCTAGCGCGGGTGGGTGAAGTGTGGGGATGGTCCCCACACTTTTTTGTTCTTCGGTGTTTGGTTTTTTTCTGGTTCTTACTGGAGACGTGCAGGTGGGCGAGATCGTCGAACCCATTGTCGCACAAGAGCTTGACACGCTTGGTTTCGATTTGGTGGAGCTGCGACGCGGGGGCTCACGCTCTCGTCCCGTGCTCGAGATCCGGATCGACCGGCGCGACGGCACGAAGGTGACGATCGAAGACTGTGCCAAGGCGTCCCGCGCGGTTGAAGCGCGACTGGAAGCCCAGGCGTTGGTCGGAGAGCAGTATGTATTGGAAGTTTCGTCGCCGGGCGCAGACCGGCCGTTGAAGACCGCTGCAGATTGGCGCCGATTCGTCGGACGCCGGGCAACGGTAACGAGCGGCGCGCTGGCGGGGGGTAAACAGGAAGTCGAGATCCTTGCGCTGGATGGCGAGGAAGGCGCCGAAGTCGCGCTGGTGCGTGATCCGAAGGGGCGGGAGTTCCAACTCCCACTCGTCGAGGTCACCCAAGCGCGATTGGCGTTTCACTGGAAACGATAGGGGAGACGGATGGCCGGATCAGCGGAAATTCTCGCAGCATTCCGTGAACTGTCGAATCTGAAGCAGATCACGCGCGAGGAGCTGCACGGGCTTCTCCAGGACGGCATTCATGCCGCTCTGGCTAAGAAGCACGGGGCCAACGTGCAGGCAGAAGTCGAGATCAACGAGGAGAAGGGCGCAATCCGCATCGTGCTGCTGAAGACGGTGGTGGAAGAAGTGACCGATGCGGCCCGTGAGGTCCCGCTCGAAGAGGCGCGGTTCATGGACCCCGAGTTCCAGATCGGGGACGTGATGGAGATCGAGGTCGATTTCAATGAATTCGGCCGCACCGCCGTGCAAGCCGCCAAACAGCGCATCGTGCAGCGCGTGCGTGAAGGCGAGCGAACGCGCATTCGCGACGAATTCGCCGGCCGCGTCGGAGATCTCCTCTCCGGTGAAGTCCAGCAGATCGAGCGTGGCAAGCTGGTCGTCATGCTCAACAAGTTCCGTGAAGCGGAAGCGATCATTCCGTATCGCGAGCAGAACCATCGCGAGCACTACCATCAGGGTGAGCCCGTCCGGGCGGTCCTCAAGCGGGTCGAAGACACGCCAAAGGGTCCGCGACTGATTCTGAGCCGCTCCGATGCGCTGTTCGTGCAGGCGCTGTTCAAGCTCGAGGTGCCCGAGATTCAGCAGGGCATCGTGGAGATCAAGGCGGCTGCGCGTGAAGTCGGCAGCCGCACCAAGATCGCCGTCACGTCCCGTGATGACGCAGTCGATCCGGTCGGCGCGTGCGTCGGCCTCAAGGGATCGCGCGTCCAAGCGGTCGTGAACGAACTGGGCGGCGAGCGCATCGACATTGTGCCGTGGTCGCCCGATCCGGAACGCTTTGCCAAGCTGGCGCTCGCGCCGGCCCGTGTGGCACGCGTGTTCAGTGACGCGATGTCGCGGACGATTCAGGCGGTCGTGGACGAAGACCAGCTGTCGCTGGCGATCGGCCGCAATGGCCAGAACGTGCGTCTCGCCTCTGAGCTCACCGGATGGAAGATCGATCTGTACTCGAGCCGTGAGTGGATGGAGAAGGGCGGAGAAGCGCCGCTGTTCGCACCGCTACCCGAGGAAGAAGAAGCAGATGTGCCGCTCAACGAGATCGAAGGGCTCGAAATCGGAACGGTCGCCGTCCTGGCAGAAGCTGGCCTGACGACGCTCAACGACATTCTCGATCTCGATCGCGATGATCTCCTGCGTTTGCCTGGTATCGCTCCCGAAGAGGCCGATCGGATCATGGCCATCATCGACGAGCTCACCACGGAAGACGAAGGCGAAGCTGGGAGTTCTAGCGAGTGAGTGATGAACCCCGCGAAGTGCCGACGCTCGACGATACCGTGCGCCGAAAGGTGCTCGGACTGATCGGGCTCGGCGCGCGCGGCCGGCTCATCGTGGTAGGCGCCGAACGCGTCGCCATTGAAGCAGGCAAAGGGAAAGTGGTGCTGGCGGTGGTCGCGAGCGATGTCTCGCGCCATTCGCTGGAGAAGGTCGTGCCGGTCCTTCGGGCCCGTCGCATCGAAACGTTGGAGTGGCCGAGTGCGGCCGAGCTGGGCGGTGCTGTCGGGAGGGATACGACAGCGGCGATCGGGATTGTAGATCAAGCGCTGGCGCGCGGTATCCGTAGCGCCGTGGCCGGGGCAACCCCGGCAGGCGACGCGACGCGCGTTTCGCGTTAGGAGGACGGGTTGAGCAAGCTTCGTGTGCATGACATGGCGGGTGAGTTCGGTATCTCGGCTGACGAGGTTATCGCGCTGCTGCGCCAGATGGACGTTCCAGTTCGCAGCCATTTGTCGCTGCTGACCGACGATCAGGTTTCCCGTATTCGCGCCCGATGGGAGCGCGAAAAGCGCGTGCGCGCCGAAAAGGCGCAGCCCGCACCGGCCGCCGCGCCTCGGCGCCGTCGCACGGGAGCCGCCGCTGGACCCGATGCCCCGGCCCCTGTGGTCGAGGCCGAAGCGCCAGCCCCGGCGGTTCGCCGCCGTCGCGCGGCCGAGGTCGATGCCCACGCCGGTGATGTCCACGCCGGTGATGTCCCGCCAACGGAAGCGCACGCCGCAGAGCCGCATGTGGAAGAGGCGCATCCGGTGGAGGCCAAGGTTGAGGCCACCCACTCGGCGGCTGCGTCGTCCGCCGATCAGGCGCCTGTCGAACCGGCGCCGGAAGTCCGCGCTGACATCGAACACGTGTCGGTCGAACGTGCCGCCGAGCTGAAGGCCGCGGCGGCCAATGAGCCGGTCGCGGTGCGTGCGGAAGCGCCCGTCGTCGAAGCGCCTCCCGCGCCCAAGCCGAAGCCCAAGCCCGTCAGCTTCGAGCGGAAGGACACGGCTCCGGCCCAGCGTCCGGCCATGGTATCTGCGCCAACGCCGCGACCGGCGCCGATCGTCGAACGCCCCGCCGTCGCCACACCGCCTGCCGCGTCGGTCGCCCCGGTTGCCGCGTCGGCGTCCGCCGCGACATCCGTCGCCTCCGATGCGCCGGCCGTACCGTCGGCTCCGTTGCCGGCCGATCGTCCGCGTCCCCGTCCCGTCGTGCCCGGCGCTCCGCGTCCCGGCCGCATGGGTGGGTCGCCGAATTTTGGTGGTGCTCGTCCGATCGCGTCCGCCGCTCCTGGTGGTGGACTCGGTCAGGGACAGCGTCGCGATGACCGTCGCCCCGGCGGCCCGCAGGGCGGCCAGGGTGGCGCGCCCGGTGGTGGCCAGGGTGGTCAGCCGGGACAGGGCACGCAGGGAACGGGAATGGCCGCGAGCGCGCAGAGTCAGCAGCGCCGTGGTAAGAAGGGCAAACGTGGGGCGGTCGATCAAGAAGCCGTGTCGGCCAATATCACGAAGACGATGACCGCCATGCGCGGCGCGGGAGCGCGCGGCCGCGGTGGACGTCGATTCGGTGCCGACATGCGGGCCGAGATGGAGGAGCAGCGCGTTGCCGCGGTCGAGAAGGAACGGAAAACCGTCCGCGTCAACGAGTTCATTACGGTGTCCGAACTCGCGAAGATCCTTGGCGTTTCCGCTACACAGATCGTCGGCTTCGCGTTCAAGACGCTCGGGCTCATGGTGACGATCAACCAGCGACTCGACTTCGACCAGATCGAGCTGATTGCCGGTGAATTCGGCTTCCAGGCCGTGAAGGAAAGCGATTACGCCGCCGATCTGCAGGAAGAGCAGGTGATAGACGCGCCGGAAGACCTCCGTCCGCGCCCGCCCGTCGTCACGATCATGGGTCACGTCGACCATGGTAAGACGTCGCTGCTCGACTACATCCGGAAGGCCAACGTGGTCGCTGGCGAAGCCGGCGGCATCACGCAGCACATCGGTGCCTATCACGTGGAGGTCGCCAACAAGCGCCTCATCACGTTTCTCGACACCCCGGGTCACGAAGCGTTTACCGCCATGCGTGCCCGCGGTGCTCAGGTCACCGACATCGTCGTCATCGTCATCGCGGCCGACGACCAGGTCATGCCGCAAACCGTCGAAGCGATCTCGCATGCGAAGAGCGCCGGCGTCCCGATCATCATTGCCATCAACAAGGTCGATTTGCCCACGGCGCAGATCGCCAAGGTGAAGCAGGACCTGCTGCAGCACGAAGTCGTGCTCGAAGAATTCGGCGGAACGGTGCTGCATTCCGAGATCTCGGCCAAGAAGGGAACGGGTGTCGACGAACTGCTCGATCAGATCCTGCTGCAGGCCGACATTCTCGAACTCAAGGCCAATCCGTCGCGTCGTGCGGTCGGATCGGTGGTCGAAGCCCAGCTCGACCAGGGTAAGGGACCGGTCGCCACTGTGCTCGTGTCCAACGGCACGCTCAAGGTCGGCGACGATTACATCTGCGGCATCTACTCTGGTCGCGTGCGCGCCATGCTTGACGAGCGTGGCAAGGCCGTGAAGTCGGCCGGACCCGCGATCCCGGTGCAGATTCTGGGTCTCAGCGGTGTGCCGATGGCGGGCGACCAACTGCTCGTGGTCGAAGACGCCTCCGAGGCGCGCGATATCGCGCAGCGTCGTGAACGTCTCGATCGTGAAGCGAAGAGCCGCCGCAGCACGCGTGGATTGGTGTCGCTCGAAGACTTCATGTCGCAGACCAGCGCCGGCCAGAAGCGTTCGTTGCGATTGGTCATCAAGGCCGACCAGGGCGGTCCGGCGGAAGCGCTGGCCGACGCCCTCGGTCAGCTCTCCAACCCCGAAGTGCAGGTCGAAATCCTGCACCGCGGTGTCGGTGCGATCGCCGAAACGGACATCCTGCTCGCGAAGGCCTCGGGAGCCATCATCATCGGCTTCCACGTGCGTCCTGACAACAACGCCCGCGCGGCAGCCGAGCGCGAAGGCGTGGACATCAAGCTGTATCGCATCATCTACGAGGCCGTGGCCGACGTGAAGGCCGCCCTTGAAGGCATGCTGCGACCGGAGTCGCGCGAAGTGGTGTACGGCGAAGCCGAGGTGCGCGAAACGTTCAAGGTCGCGCGTATCGGAACGATTGCTGGCTGCATCGTGCGCTCGGGCAACATGAACCGGAAGGGACGTATGCGCGTCATCCGGGACGGCGTCGAAATTTACGACGGCGGCATCGCGTCACTGCGTCGCTTCAAGGACGATGTGAACGAGGTGAAGGAAGGCTACGAGTGCGGTATCGGCATCGAGAACTTCAACGACGTCAAGATCGGCGACGTCTTCGAATGCTACCGCACGGAAGAAGTGGCTCGTACTCTCGACCAGGCTGCAAAGTCCTGAGGAGGCAGTATGGGCGAACCGCGGCGACCTGACCGCGTGGCCGAATCGATTCGCGAACAAGTGGCGACCTTCCTTGCCGAAGGCGCCAAGGACCCGCGAATTCGTGGCTTCGTCACCGTGACTGCGGTGGAGATGACACGCGACCTTCGGCACGCGAACGTGTTCGTGAGCGTGATGGGAGACGAGGCGGCCATCAAGGCCACCTTCGAAGGACTCGGAAGCGTTGCGTCGCACCTGCGTTCCATGCTGGGTAAGACGCTGCGCTTGCGGAACGCGCCGGAGATTCACTTCAAGGCCGACGAAAGCATTGCGCATGCGTCGCGCATCGAACAGCTCTTGGCACAGATCCGCACCGATCGCGATGCGGTCGCCACTGAGGCTGTCGAAGTTGAAGCCGAGGAAGCGGAGGGTAACGCGGACTCGGCGGCCAGCGACGACACCCGCCCGCCCGACTCATTGCAGGCGAACCAATGACCATGACCCGCTCGGCATGATGGTGCGCTGACGCGGGTGTGGGCGCGATGACATGATCACGTCAGGACTGCTGTTTGTCGACAAGCCGGCGGGGATGACCTCGCACGATGTCGTCAGTGTCGTGCGGCGCGCGGCCCGCTCCAAGCGGGTCGGGCACGCCGGCACCCTCGACCCGTTCGCGACGGGCCTGCTCGTACTGGCGGTGAATTCCGCCACTCGGCTGCTCCCGCATGTCGTCGGCGAGCCCAAAGTGTACGACGCGGTGATTCGCTTCGGTCACGAAACGGACACCGACGATCGCACCGGTGAGGTCACCCGGGAAGCGATGGGTCCCGCTGCCGAGGTGCTCGCCGAGTGCGCGACCACGCCGCTCCGCGAGGCGATCGCAACGCTCACCGGCCACCTGGCGCAAGTGCCGCCCGCCTTCTCGGCGAAACATGTCAACGGCGAACGCGCCTACGCCATCGCGCGACGCGGGGACGTGGTCGAATTGCCGCCCGTCGACGTGCTTGTCATGGGGTGGGAATGGCTCGCGAGTACGAGCGACGCGCTTACCGTGCGGATCACCTGTGGCGGCGGCACGTACATTCGCGCGCTCGCCCGCGACCTTGGGCGCGCACTCGGAAGTGCCGCGCACTGTGAGAGTCTGCGGCGCGTGGCCAGCGGCGCCGCGCACGTAGCCGATGCCATAACGCTCGAGCAGCTCGAGCCAGGCAGTATTCTCGATGGCCGCGTGCTGTTGCGCCCACCGTTGTCGGCCCTCGGCGCGATCGCCCACGAATCGCTCGACGAGGCGGGCCTGGCCGCGCTTCGCGTGGGCCGTCGGATTCCAGCGACGACGCCTGGCGATCGCGGGGCGCTCCTCTGGCAGGATACCGTCGTCGCGATCGCCGAGCGCGTGGCCGGCGACTGGTGGCAACCGCGTGTCGTCATGCTCGGTGATGAGGCGGCGTCATGACGTCGGTCTGGTCCGACCCGGTCGGCCTGCCGATCGGCGAGTCCGGCGCCGTCATTACTGTCGGCACGTTCGACGGGGTGCATCGCGGGCATCACGATGTCCTCGCACGACTGGCCGCCTTGGCGGCCGAGACCGACCGACCCAGTGTCGTGATCACCTTCGAACCGCACCCGCTCGAAGTGGTTCGCCCGTCGGCCGCTCCGCCGCTGCTCACGCTGCACGACGAAAAACTCGAGATGTTTGCGCAGTCCGGCGTTTCCTATGTCGCGGTGCTCCCCTTCACGGCCACGTTGGCGGCGTATGAAGCGGAGCAGTTCGTCGATGCGGTGTTGCGCGAGCGGTTCCGCGTGGCCGAACTGCTCGTCGGACATGACCACGGATTCGGACGCGGGCGCCTCGGCGATATCGACGTACTCCGTGCACTCGGCGTGTCGCGCGGGTTCGGGGTGACCGTGCTACCGCCGGTGCACGCCGCGGACGGCCAGGCCATTTCGTCGACGGCCATCCGGTCGGCTATTCTGCAGGGTGATCTGCGGACCGCAGCGGCCGGACTGGGGCGCCCGTACAGCATCGCCGGTCGGGTGATCCAAGGCGACCAGCGCGGCCGATTGATCGGGTACCCCACTCTCAACTTGCAGTCCCCGCCGGCCCGCAAACTGCTCCCTCCCGACGGGGTCTACGCGGTGCGGGTGCAGACGCCGCAGGGGCCGTTCGGCGGCATGCTCAACCTTGGGCCGCGGCCGACCTTTGGCGATGCCTCGCGGCGGATCGAGACGCATGTCTTCGATGCGGCGCACGACTGGTACGGCGCGCCAATCCGGCTTGACCTGATCGATCGGATTCGCGACACGCGGACATTCGATGGAATCGGCGCCCTTCGAGCGCAGCTTGCCCACGATGAGGCCGCCGCGCGCGAGACTCTGCAGGGACTGGCTACCGCCACGACTACTGGACCCCTAAGTTAAGAGGCTAGGCGCATTTTGCGCCATTTCTCGCGTCTCGCTCCCCGACGCGCTGACATTACCTCTGGCCACCGGCATCGATGGCGAACCTGAAGTACCGCATCCTGCTCATCGTGGGACTCTTCGCGGCCTCCGCGTGGGCCCTCTTTCCGCGCACCGTTGTCGAACGGGTGAAGCGCGATGGCGTTTTCGTTTACGACACCGTGCGTCGCGTGCCGCTCAAGCGAGGTCTCGACCTCCAGGGCGGTATGCACCTGACGCTCGAGGTCGACGAGTCCAAGCAGGCGGTCGCGAACAAGTCCGAGGCGCTCGATCGTGCACTCAAGGTAGTGCGCCAGCGCATTGACGAGTTCGGCGTGTCCGAACCCGTAGTGCAGAAGGCCGGCAACGAGCGCATCATCGTGGAACTCCCCGGCATCGACGACGCGGAACGCGCGCAGGACGTTGTGCAGAAGTCGGCGTTTCTTGAGTTCCAGATTACCGATAAGACGCAGGCGTTTGAGAAGGTGATGCCGCGCTTCGACGAGATCGCCAAGAACGCAGGGCTCTCGGCAGCATCCGAAGCGAAGGCTGCTGGCGACACCGCCAAGAAGGGCGGCGCCACCTCGTTGCTCACGCAGCAGTCTGATTCCTCCAAGGACTCCACGGGAAAGGCGATTGCGTCCACGGGTGCCGATTCGACGGCCAAGACACCGGCCGTCGTGATCGGCGGTTTGTTTAGCACCAACGTGCAGCCCGGCCAAATCCCGGGTCAGTACATCGTGCCGGAGGCGTCGTACGCCGCCATCGAGCGTGCACTCTCCTTGCCGGCGATTCAGGGGGCCATGCCTCCGGGCAAGGTGATGCGCTGGGGCGTTGATTCGCTCGTCTCCGGCACCCAGCGTTTCTTTGCGCTGTACGTGCTCGACTCGCGTCCGATCATCACGGGTGAAGTGCTCACCGACGCGCGTCCGTCCACCGATCCGGTGGAAGGAAACGTCGTGCAGTTCACGCTGAACAACGAAGGCGCCCGTCGCTTCAAGGTCGAGACCGGCAAGCATGTGAGGGACAACATGGCCATCGTGCTCGACCAGCGCGTCGTGACGGCGCCGGTGCTCAACAGCGCGATCGGCCGCAACGGTCAGATTACGCTTGGCGGCGGAACGCTGCAGGCCGCACAGGATCTCGCGCTCGTGTTGCGTGCTGGTGCGTTGCCGGTGCCGCTCAAGGTGGCCGAAGTCCGCAGCATCGGTGCCAGCCTCGGTGCCGACTCGATCAACAAGGGTGCGCTTGCACTCGCCGTCGCGTTCCTGCTTATCGTCGTCATTATGATCGGCTACTACCGATTTGCCGGCATGCTGGCGGTCGCGGCGCTGCTGCTCTACCTCGTGTACACGCTCGCGGTGTTGGCCGGCTTCCATGCAGTGCTCACCTTGCCTGGACTTGCCGGCTTCGTGCTCTCCATCGGTATCGCCGTCGACGCCAACGTGCTGATCTTCGAGCGCATCCGTGAGGAGCTCGATCACGGCAAGTCCAACCGACTCGCGATCGACGAAGGCTTTCGCCACGCACTGAGCGCCATCATCGACACTTCGGCGACTACGATTCTGTCTGGCATGGTGCTGTATCAGTATGGCACGGGACCGGTGCGCGGCTTTGCCGTCACGCTTATCGCGGGCCTCGTGGCCTCGCTGTTCACGTCGATCTTCGTGAGCAAGACCTTCTTCATGATCTGGCTCAGCCGTACGCGCGGCAACCAGACGCTGAGCATCTGAGGACGCCATGCTGCGAATCTTTCACAACACCAAGTATGAGTTCGTCAAGCATTGGCGCATCGCCGCCGGCCTCACGGTCGCGTTCATCGTGGCAGGTCTCGTCACCTTCGGGATCACCGGTGGCGTGAAGTACAGCATCGACTTCACGGGCGGAACGCTCATGCAGGTCCAGTTCAAGCAGGCACCGGATGTTGCCGTAGTGAGGAGCACGCTCGACAAGGCAGGCATCGCGGGAAGCGAAATCCAGCAGTACGGCACAGCGACGGAGTACACCATTCGCGCTCGTGACGAGAAGCAGGTGGAAGCACAGGATGCCGGCGCCGAAGGTATTTCGAAGTTGATCGCAGCAGCCCTGGAGCAGCAGTTCGGCGCAGGGAACGTCACGATTGTGCGCACCGAGGCGGTTGGACCAAAGGTCGGCAGTGAACTGCGCTCTGGCGCGTTCACGGCGATGCTGATCGCGTCGTTGTTCACCCTCATGTATCTCGCGATCCGCTTCGACTGGCGCTTCGGTGCGGCGGCCGTGCTCTCCACCGCGCACGATATTCTGCTCACGATGGCGTTCATCAAGATGTTCAACATCGAGGTGTCGCTTACCGTGGTCGCGGCCATTCTCACGCTGCTTGGGTACTCGGCCAACGACACGATTATCATTTTTGACCGTGTTCGCGAAGATCTGAAGAAGCGGGCGAAGGGCGAGTCGCTCTCACAGGTGCTCGACCGCGCGATCAACGAGACGTTGCCTCGTTCCGTCATGACGCACGCCACCGTGCTGGCGTCCACGCTGGCGCTGCTGTTCATCGCCGGCGAGATCATCCGACCGTTCGCGTGGGTCATGACGTTCGGCGTATTTGTCGCCACCTTCTCCTCGATCTACGTCGCCGGTCCGTTTCTGATCTGGATTGAGTCGAAGTATCCGCGCACCACATCCGACTCCACGAGCCGGGCCGTCAACGCGGGTAACGACAACTCGGGCGACAAGAGTGCGCGGAAGGCGGAGCGTCTCGCCTCGCGTTAACGCGCATGATCGTCTTTTCCGATAGTCATGTACATCTGGCCGATCCCGCGTTCGCTGATGAAGCGGACGCGGTGATCCAGCGGGCCCGCGCAGTAGGTGCGCGGGCCCTTGTCTGTATTGGTGAGTCAGCTGCCACCGCGCTGCGGGCCCGGCGTCTGGCCGAGCGCCATGCGGGCTTTGTCTTCTTCACCGCTGGCGTCCATCCCCACGATGCTGCGGGCTGGGACGATGCCACCGATGCGCCCGCCATTCGTGATGCCGTCGCTCACGGAGCGGTCGCCGTCGGCGAGTGCGGCCTCGACACGCACTACGATCACGCACCGCGTGCACAACAGCGATACGCCCTCGACGCCCAACTCGCGCTCGCCGAGGAGTTGCACAAGCCGATCGTGTTGCATACCCGAGCGGCCGAGGCAGATACCGCCGAATTCCTGAAGCGGGCCGACGTCGCGCGCGTGCGGGGCGTGCTCCACTGCTACACCGGTTCGGCGGCGCTGGCGGAGGCCGCACTCTCCGTCGGATGGTTTGTTTCGTTCAGCGGCATCATCACGTTCAAGAGCTGGACTGACGACGCGTTGCTGCGGCTGGTCCCGAGCGACCGACTGCTCGTAGAGTCCGATGCGCCGTATCTTGCACCAGTGCCGCATCGTGGAAAGCGCAATGAGTCGGCGTTCGTGCCTCTGACGTTGGCCCGGTTGGCCGCCGTCCGGCAGCAGGATGTCGACGCTCTCGGTTGGCAAACGCTGCGCAATACGAAAGTACTGTTCGACCTGCCTGATGCCGTGGTAGCTGCCGAGCCCACCGCGACCTCGCTCGCTCATTCTTGATCACCTTCCAGCGCATCACCGACATGCCCATCGAGACCCTGCACACCGACCACGCACCGAAAGCGATCGGCCCCTACGCGCAGGCGGTTCGCGCCAATGGTTTCCTCTTTACGGCTGGTCAGATCCCGCTCGATCCCGTTTCGATGGAAATCGAGACCGGTGACGTGAGTGCGCAGACGGAGCGCGTACTCTCGAATCTGTCCGCCGTGTTGAACGAGGCCGGCGTGACCTGGAGCGACGTGGTAAAGACCACCGTCTTCCTGAAGTCCATGGACGACTTCGTCGCGATGAATACGGTGTACGCGCGCGTACTCGGCGACGCCCGTCCGGCGCGCTCCACGGTGGCCGTGGCCGGGCTCCCTCGAAACGTGAGCGTCGAGATCGAGCTCGTCGCGGCTCTCCCCGCGCGCTGAGGAGTATCAGAGACATGCTTCGCCTAGTTCCGCGCGCGCTGTTGGTACTGGCGCTAGTGGCGCCTGTTGGCGCGCCGCTGGTGGCGCAGCAGCGCGACTCGGTGACGGCGAAGCCGGTTCCCGCGCCGATCATCAAGCCGGCGGCTCCGGTCTCCCCGCTCACCCAGCGTGGCCGATTTACACCACCGCTCACGCCGAAGCGGGCGTTCCTCTACTCGTCGCTGTTGCCTGGCTTCGGGCAATCGCGCTTGGATCGCGGGACGTCCGGGGCGCTGTTCGCCAGCATCGAACTCGCGGCGATTGTGATGATGCGCCGCAGTCAGATGGATCTGAGGGAAGCGCGTCGATTCCAGATCGACACCTTGCCCGGCCAGTACCTGGTCTCTGGCGATTCAGTCGTCAAGAATGGGATCTTTACGAACGGATTCACGCGTGATCTGGTGCGAACGCGACGCCTGCACGTGGAAGATTGGATCGCCGTCGTCGCCTTCAATCACCTCTTTGCCGGCGCTGATGCGTTCGTCTCGGCGCAGCTGTGGGACGTGCCGCTCGAGCTGTCGGCGTATCCGCGCCCATCGGGCGCCGTGTTCGCTGCCACCATTCGATTCTGAGCATGATGCAGGCATCGCGCGGGGCGTCGATCGGGATGTTCGATTCTGGCCTTGGTGGTCTCACCGTCGCCAACGCCCTCATGCGGCGGCTGCCAGCGGAATCGCTACTCTATTTCGGCGACACCGCTCGCGTTCCGTACGGTCCCAAGAGTCCGGACACCGTACGACGCTACGCGTTACAGATTGGCGAGTGGCTGGTGCAGGAAGGCGTAAAATGCGTCGTCGTCGCGTGCAACACGGCCACCGCCCACGCCCTCGACGCGCTCCAGTCGACGCTGTCGGTCCCGGTCATTGGTGTTGTCGAACCGGGCGCTCGGGCCGCCGTGCGCGCGAGCCGCGGTGGACCAATCGGTGTCATCGGCACTAGCGGAACGATTGCGTCCGGTGCCTACACGAGGGCGATTCACCGGCAGTCACCAGACATCGACGTACGGGCCGAGGCGTGTCCGCTCTTCGTACCGCTGGTGGAAGAGGGTTGGATCGATCACCTCTCCACTCGACTGATTGCCCACGACTATCTGGCGCCAATGCGTGAGGCGCGGGTCGACACACTGGTGCTTGGCTGTACGCACTATCCGTTGCTGGCACCGGTCATCGCTGCCGAGATGGGGCCTGAGGTCCGGCTCATTGACAGCGCGGAAGAAACGGCGGCCGAAGTGGAACGCATCCTCGCCGAGCGCGGGCTGCTGCAGCACACGTCGGGCGAGCATGGGCGGGAACCGACACACCGTTTTGTCGCCTCAGACGCGCCGCAGCACTTCCTCGCGCTCGGCGGTCGCTTCCTCGATGTTCCGCTCACCGCTGTGGAGTACCACGTCTTCACCTGAGTCGCGCCACGCGCGCAACGAGATCCGATCGCTCTCGATGAGCAGATACTGTTGGTCGAGATACCACGCACCCGCGTTCGCATACCATCCGGCCCCGGCGCGCCGCAACATCGGCACGTGCGAGTGGCCGTGGATCACCAGGTTCGGACCGTCGGGCGCCGACAGCGAACGCGTGCCGACCGCAAGCAGGCCCCGACCTTCATCGCCCGCGCGCCGTGTTCGGCTCGTATGCGAAGAAGCGAGCGCAACACGCGACGCGAGATTCGGATGCAATAAGCCGAAGGCCCGGATCGCCAACGAATGGCGAAGGACCCGGCGGAGGCGGCGATACGGCGCGTCCTCCACCTCGCGCAGCCCATCCCCGTGGACGAGCTCGGCCCGCCAGGGCCCGATCGACCCAGCCCAGGGGTGCAGGGTGTACTGTGCGCCCGTTTCGGCCATGAGCTCGTCGCCGCCCCAGCAATCATGATTGCCGCCGATCCATAACACCGGAATTCCGGCGTCGTGGAGATCGGCCAGCGCCGCCAGCACCCGGAATCCCGTGCGAGGCATGGCGTGACGCCAGGCGAACCAGAAATCGAAGAGGTCGCCCATGATCACCAGCGAGCGGGCGCGCGACGGCACGTCACGCAGCAACCGCAGCAGAGCACGCTCAGCGTCCTTCGAAGCAACGCCGAGGTGTGCGTCGCCGAGAACCAGTGTCGGAGTGTTGAGCACGATGGCAGTCTAACCAGTCCGGGACGGGGCCACAAACGCACGGGGCCGCCGCTTGCCCACAGCGCTTGGCTGTCGGTCGGGGCAGGGACATCTTCCTCATTCCCTCTTTCGCCGGCGATCGCCGGTGTCCCCAATGGCTGCCATGGTGTCCGAAACGATTTCCGAACTGCGGGTGCGATACGCGGAAACCGACCAGATGGGGGTCGTGTATCACGCCAACTATCTCGTGTGGTGCGAACTTGGCCGGACTGACTTCATACGCGCACTGGGAAAGTCGTACGCCGAACTCGAACGCGATGGTGTGCTCTTGGCCGTTTCCGACGTGACCATGCGCTTTCACGCGTCCGCGCGATATGACGATCCGATCCGGGTGCATACGCGGCTCACGTCAGCGGGGTCGCGCGGACTTGCCTTCGCGTATCGCGTGATGCGTGCCGACACGGACACCCTGCTGGTGTCCGCGACCACCGCGCTGGTCTCCATCGACAAGACCGGGCGCTTGGCGGCGATGCCGCGTGACGTGCGCGCCGTACTCGAGGCGGCGGTCATGCCGGCAGGCCATGCGCGGTAATCGCACCCTCGATCGGCGACGGATCGTCGCCCTCATCGCCGGCGCCGGCATGACGGCCGCCGGGTGTGCAAGCACCAACGCCGGTGCCCGTACTGGTCTCGGCCCGCGTGCCGCGCGCATGACCGCGCTCGACGTGCGACACGATGCGCAGCTCATGGCGATGCTCGATGTCCGTCGGGCCGATACGCTGCTCGTCGACACGTTGCTGATAGACGGCGACCCCGATCGCCGGGCTCGCACGGCCCTCGCGATCGGGCAGCTGCGAATGCGAGCTCGATTCCCGCACCTGCGTCGGTTGCTCACCGATGGTGACACACTCATCGCGGCGAACGCGGCCTACGCGCTCGGCGTGGCGAAAGATACGCAGGCCGTCGCGGCGCTGGCGCGTGCGATTGGCGGTGCCCCGGATCCGGTGGCGCGCGAGGCGGCGTGGGCGCTCGGTGAGATCGGCGAACCGTCCCGTACCGTGCTGTCCGTGGCCTTGGGCGACGGACTCGCCGCGCCATTGCGTGGGAGCTCCGCGTCGTTGCGCAGCGCGCCGGTCCGTGCGGCGCTAGTCCTCGCCACGGTGAAGCTGCGTCCCGCGCCGATTACACTCGTTGTGCCGTGGCTCGCCGATACGTCGGCGCAGGTCGTGCGTTCCGCATCGTACGTCATCGGACGACTGCGGGCGCCAGCCGGCGTGCGCGCCTTGCTCGCGGTGCGAAGCCATCCTGATGATGAAGTCCGACAGTATGTCGCTCGTGCATTGACGCGCACTACCGTCGGAGACTCGCTCGCCGTGCTGGCCCGTGAGGCACTGAGCGCGTTCCAGCGGGACGCCGACTGGCGAGTGCGGGCCAATGCGGCGGGAAGCGTCTCCACGTTTGGTACGTCGGTGCTCGATGCGGTACAGATCGGATTGGCCGACTCGGTCGCCAACGTGCGCGTCGCCGCCACCGATAGTCTGTCCGTCGTCTTCGGCCGCGACACGGTCAGATGGCGTCGCGTGTGGGAGCGCGACACGCTGCTCGCGGTTCGTCGATTGATGCTCGCGCACGTGCGACGCAATGCACTGACGCTCTTCGATGCCGAGGTCGCGACCTGGGAACAGCACGCGGATTGGCGATACCGCATGGCGGCGCTCGAGCACCGCCCGCGCGCCGCGGACGCGGACCGCGTACTCGCGGCCGAAGCGTTCATGGCCGATGCCGATCCCCGTATTCGCAGTGCCGCACTGCAGCGTGTTGGCAATTCCGTCGATGGCAGCCTGTCGGAGCGCATGCGCGTGCTGGCGGAACGGGCCAGCACCGATCGCGATTCAATCGTCCGAGTCATTGGCCAGCGACTGCTGTCCCCACGGGACACCACGGCACGTGCGCCACGGCGCGTAGTGGCGGATTCACTCGTGGCGCGACCACTGGCGGAGTACGAGCGCCTGGTCCGCCAGTGGGGCGCGGCGGGCAGCCGTCAGCCTGTCGCCGTGATCGAGACGGATCATGGCGTGGTCACCCTGCAGCTCTTCGGGCGCGAGGCGCCATTGGTGGTCGAGTCGTTTGTCCGGCTGGCGAAGGCGGGGTTCTACCGGAACACCGTCTTTCATCGCGTGGTACCCAACTTCGTGGTGCAGGACGGCGATCCGCGCGGAGACGGCACGGGTGGCCCCGGGTTCTCACTTCGCGAAAGCTTCTCCCGACAGCGTCACCAACGGGGGTGCCTCGGGCTCGCGACGTCGGGTCCCGATACCGGCGGAAGCCAGTATTACCTCTGTCACTCCAGTCAGCCGCATCTCGACGGCGCGTATACGGTGTTCGGAACGGTGCTGTCCGGATTCGATGTCATGGATCGCATCGTGCAAGGTGATCGCATGGTGCGCATCCGCATTCAGTGATCCGCCCCACGCTTCGACGACACGACTTCATGCCCGAACGAGCCCGATTCGCCATATGCTCCAGGACCGCCGCAGCGGGGATCGCCCTTGTCTCGGCGTTGCTCGTTTCCTGCGCTCCCGCGGCGCGTCCCCTCGTTGGATCACCGACCCGGGCCATCCTGCCTCCGACGAACATGGCGGCCGGGTCGCAGATTCTCCGGTTCACGTGGACCTACAAGGACGAAACATTCGAGGCCAATGGTGACGGAGCGGTTCGGGCGCAGGCTCCCGATCGGGCGCGCCTGGATTTCTTTCTTAAGAACGGCATGGCTGGCGGCTATGCGATCCTGCTCGGCGACTCCCTGTTCGTTCCTGGCGTCGACCTGGTGAAGCGCCTTCTGCCGCCGGTGCCGCTGCTGTGGTCCAGTCTGGGCCGCCTCGCATTGCCGCCCAGTAGGGATACGACCGCCCGGATCGACGGCGACACGCTGCGTGCCGATCTGGGCGTACTGCGGGGACGCGATGCATCCGGGGCCGACGGTCGCGCGTGGCGCCTCGCCTTCGGCGGCACCACGCTCGCGCGGGTCGAACGGATTGAAGACGGCAAGGTCATCGAGTGGATGTCGCGTCGGCGCGGCGCCAACGGGCAGTGGCAACTGCAGTATGTTCATGAGCGAGGCAAGCGGCGTCTGGCCATTGCCGTGACCGATACCACGACTGTCGAGGGATTCGATGACGCCATCTGGCGCCGTCCGTAGGATCGCACGCGCCGCACGGGGCACTTTCGCTCTGCTGTTGGCGGCGTCGCTGGTGGGTGGCTGCTACGGGTTCTCCGGAGGCGGCGGACTGCCGAAACAGTTGAAGACCGTGGCCATCGAGCCGTTCGACAATCAGACGGCGGTGCCTGAGCTGCAACGCGAAGTCTTCGAGCAGCTGCGCGCAGCGCTGCGCGATCGTCTCAATCTGCGCGAAGCGCCCGTTGCCCGAGCGGACTTGGTGGTGCGCGGTACACTGGTGAAGTACGACGTCGACTTGCCGGCCGGTGTCAGCGCCGACGGCCGCCAGACCACGTCGACGCGGCGACGGCTGATCATCGTGCTTGATGTTGAGATCATCGATCAGACGACTGGCCGCACGCTCCTCACCAAGAAAGGGCTGCAGCGCGAAGGACAGTACGCGGAAGGTGGTGAGGCCGTAGGACGCAAGAACGCGCTCGAAAGCCTGATTTCCGACCTCGTGGAAGGCGTGCAATCCCAATGGTAACGCGCGATGCCCCCCGGTTCCCGTCGTCGAAAGTCATGACGCTGGAGGCGGCCGCCAGCTGGCGCCGCACCGTTCGTGGCGCTGTCGTGTTTACCAACGGTGTCTTCGATCTGCTGCATCCTGGCCACGTCGATGTCCTCGACCGCGCACGTCGTGAGGGCGCGGCGTTGATCGTGGGTATCAACAGCGATGCATCAGTCAAGCGCCTGAAGGGACCTGAACGGCCGATTCGCACGGCCAGCGAGCGCGCCGTCGTGTTGGCGGCGCTGGAGGCGGTCGACGCGGTCGTGCTGTTCGAAGAGGATACGCCGATCGAACTCGTGCGCGCCCTCGAGCCCGATGTCATCGTGAAGGGCGGCGATTATTCACCAGACACTATCGTTGGCGCGGACCTGGTGACCGCACGCGGTGGACGCGTGGTGGTTATTCCGCTCGTCGACGGACACTCCACAACTTCTACCATCGAGAAATTGCGTGGCTGACCCTACCGTGAACGGATCCGACGTGACGAGTGACGAGCGCCCTCTGCTTTCCACTCGGGTTGGACGCGCCAACGATGAAACGCGGCCGGCGCGGCTGGAGCGTGGGGCCGTGCCGTATGCGGAAGGCTCATGCCTCGTGTCCTTCGGCGAGACGAGCGTGTTGTGTGCCGCCTCGGTGGAGACCGGTGTCCCCGGTTGGCGTCGTGGGTCTGGAGAAGGGTGGGTGACGGCCGAGTACTCGATGTTGCCGCGTGCGACCAAGACGCGCTCGTCACGTGAACGGCAGCAGATCGGTGGTCGCACGCAGGAGATTCAGCGACTGGTGGGGCGCAGCGTCCGGGCCATGCTCGACGACTTCCGGTTCGGCGAGTTCACGGTGAAGGTGGACTGCGATGTCCTGCAGGCTGACGGCGGCACGCGTACGGCGGCGATCACCGGCGCCTGTGTGGCCGTGCATGATGCGTTCACGTGGATGGTGCAGACAGGCCGTATTCCTGTCTCGCCCGTGCGTCGACGCGTCGCGGCCATCAGCATCGGCCTAGTCGATGACCAGCCGCGTCTGGACCTCGACTACGAGGAAGATGTGCGCGCCGGCGTGGACATGAACGTCGTGATGAGCAGCGAAGGCCGCTTCGTCGAAGTGCAGGGTACGGGCGAGCACGGCACCTTCGCGCGGGAGCAGCTGGATGCGCTGCTGTCGATCGCGGTTCGCGGTATCGAGACGCTCGATGCGATGCAGCTGCGGGTGCTGGGCGAGCCGTTCCCGCAGCCGCGGTAGGCGAGCGGTGAGCACGCCCACAGCCGCGTCCGACACGCGTGTGGTTCTCGCGACGCGCAGCGCGGGGAAGGTGCACGAACTGGTCCCGCTCCTGGGCGCTGTTGGTGTGCAGGTCATCACGCTGGCCGACGTCGGGCTTCTGGAAACGCCGGATGAAGACGCGCTCGAAGTGTTCGACACCTTCGAAGCGAATGCGCTGGCCAAGGCCCGCTACTTTGCGCAGCGCACTGGAGCGATCGTGCTGGCCGATGACTCAGGACTTGCCGTCGACGCCCTGGGTGGTCGACCGGGGGTGCACAGCAAGCGATGGTCTGGACGGACGGATCTTCATGGCGTCGCCCTCGATGCGGCCAACAACGCGTTCCTGCAGGAGGCGCTGCGCATGGCACCCGTTGACATGCACGGCGACGCGGCGCGCGCGGCGCCAGCGTCACGACGGGCGCGCTATGTGTGCGCGGCAGCGTGCGTCTGGCGCGACGGCGAAGAGTGGCGTGAGGCCGTGGTGCGTGGGGAAACGACGGGAACGTTGCTCACCACGGCGCGTGGGTCCGGCGGCTTCGGGTATGATCCGTACTTTTTGTCCGATGATCTCGGGGCCACGTTCGCCGAGGTGGCGCGTGACGCCAAGGCGCGCGTCAGTCATCGCGGTCGGGCGTTTGCGGCGCTGCTGCAGCTCGAGGCGGTGCGCGATCGCTTTACGCGCCCCGTGTCGAACGAGTTGCGGCGATGAGGTGAGCTGGGCGTTGGCCGTCTCGAGGCGAGCGTGCACTGTGTTGGTCTGACGCGTGCAGGAAGTTGCCACGGATTTGCGAGCCCCGGTTGACCTCGGCGCATCGGCGGGATAACATACGCGGCCGCTGATCTGCGGGGCGTAGCGTAGCCCGGTATCGCGCCTGCTTTGGGAGCAGGAGGTCGCCGGTTCGAATCCGGCCGCCCCGATCTCGTGGTAGGATGTATCAGATGTGGCGGATCCGCAGTGGATCCATGTGTGGGACCCCGCGAGGGGGACCAGCGGCAGAGCAGGCGCCAGTAGCTCAGATGGATAGAGCGGCAGCCTTCTAAGCTGTTGGTCGGGGGTTCGAGTCCCTCCTGGCGCGTCATGTCGGTGTTGGAAGCGGTAGGCTGTTCTGGACCGCACCCTTAGCTCAATGGTAGAGCAGCTGACTCTTAATCAGTAGGTTCTAGGTTCGAGTCCTAGAGGGTGCACTTTTGATGAGTCCGGTGTTATACTGCCGGTGTGGGGTTGGGCGGAATGTCGCAGTCGTTCGAGGTTGGTATCGAACGCGTTCCGAGGTTCGGCGCGGTGAAGCTCTCTGAGCTTTTGCTGTCGTTGTCAGGCTGGTTGGTACTTGGTTTGTTGGTTGCTGGTGGTGTTGTCTGGCAGGCTCCTATGCGAGCCGTGCGCTACACGCTCATCGTTGCATCGACCGAACACGAGTTCTCTTCTGGATGCTGCCGGGTTTTCGACCCGGACCTCTCCGATGCTGAAAAGCCTCGGTCTGCGGCGGCCGCTGTCAGCGGCCGCTTTTTGTTGCCGGTCACTGACGATCCGCTACGCGCCGAGTACGTTGGCGTTCGGTCGGGTTCAGCTGGCGAAAATCGGGGGTTGCGGAATACGCAGCGCGATCGCATACTTGCGACCCCGCAGTACAAACGGAATCAGTTTGTTGAGCGCCGTTGCTGGAAGAAAAGCCGGAGATTCTGCTGTTGTCGGCGCACACAAATTGCGCGACGCGGACAAGAAAAAAGGGTTGACTTTCGGTGTGTAGTTTGGTACTGTTGGAGGCTGCCACCCAAACCGTGGCGAAACGAAAAAAGGTAACTGACGCAACCGCAAGCGGTTGCGCTCACATAGCAGGGAAGTAGCATCGCTGTTTGACAATCGAAGTTCGAGATCGATGGATGTGTGGGACGGTATCACTGACCTGCGGCTTCTTCAGGGCTGCAGCGAGA
>NZ_JANPLK010000043.1 GCF_031426495.1 Gemmatimonas sp.
CCTCCGGGGGGCCCCAATTGGGGCGCCCCCTGCCCCGGGGGGGGGGGGGCTAGGCCCCCCGCGGCACTCGTGGCGGTGCTCCTCGTCGTCGGCACCGTGCTGACGTGGTTTACGCTGCGCGATCGCTCACCCTCGACGGTGCTCGGCGGACCCACGTCGGGCGACTCGGTGCCGCTCGCCGCCACACCGCCCGCCGACACCGGACCGCTCGCCGATAGCGCGCTTGCGGCGCGCGTCGTGGCCCTCGGGGATTTGACGACGCCGCGCACCACGCGCCCGTCGGCGCGCGACAGCCAGCGCACCGCTGCCGCCGCACGCGCCGCCCGGACGCTCGCCGCGCGCACCGCGCGGCTGGAGATCGTCGGGGCCGACTCCGCGCGACTCTATGTCGACAACCGGCTCGTGGGCATCGGACGCTACAGCGGCGACTTCCCGGTCGCCACCAAGCTCGCGGTGCGGGCCGTCATTGCCAACGCGTCGACGTCCTGCATCACCGCCGAGCGCGACACGGTCGTCACGCTCAAGGGCGGCGACCGCGCGAGCGTAAGCCTGCCGGTGCGAGGCTGCGCGGTAGTGAGCTACGACGTGACACCGCGCGATGCTCGCGTCTCCTTCACGCCGCTCGACGGCGGGCCGACGGTCGAACTGCGCGCCGATAGCGCGCGTGCCCTCTCATTGCCCGAAGGACGCTATGAAGTGCGGATCCAGGCTCCGCGTTGCGTGATGGGCACCGACACGCTCTTGGTGGCATACAGGGCCGACGGGAGCCCTATTTCGCGTCGGTTCCCCCTGATCTGCAGCTGACCACCGGCTGAAGCCGGCCACGGTCGGCACCGAAGCGTCGGTCTGCTGCGACACCTGTCGCGTCTCTTGCGACCCGGGGGTCCGGTTCCAATGCTTCTCGCATGACCACGGGCACAGGGGGCGGGATGAGACTGCACGAGATGTTGCCGGTTGAACGAAGTGCCCAGCGATCCCTCACCGCCGCGTGGCAGCGGGTGATGAGCGACGGCGCCCAAGCACTCGAACAGCTCGATACCGTCCGTGCGCCAGTAAAGGCGTCGTAGGCCCGTGCGCTGCAGCGCGGCATTCACCCCTCGCTGCCGCGAGCCCCGCTGCCACTCGACGATCGCTCGTTGGCTGCGCTGCGTGACGATATCGACTGGTTGCCGCATGCTGATCGCGCCGTACGGGCGCACGCCGGTGGTTCGGCGCTCGATGGGCATATCCTCGCGCTGTTCGACGCCAATGCGCGCATGCTCGCCGCGACCGGCGACCCGAACGCCCTCGAAGGATTGGCCGAGATCAATTTTCGGCCGGGCGCGCTCTGGAGTGAGGAAGCCGTCGGTACGAACGGCCCGGGGACCGCGCTCGCGCTCGCGCGTGCCGTGCACATCGTCGGGGCCGAACACTTCTGCGAACGTTGGCATGGCTGGCACTGTGCCGCTGCCCCCATTCGCGATCCGCTCACGCAGGAAGTGCTCGGCGTCCTTGACCTCTCCGGCCTGCGCGAGAGGGCGCATCCCCACACGCTGTCGTTGGCCAGCGCCATCGCCGTGGCGCTCGAGCAGCGGCTCGTGGCCCGCGAATCGGAACGTCGCGTCACCTTGCTCCGCCGATTCGGTGCCCTCGTCGGACAGTACCCCGGAGACGCGATCCTCGTGGTGGATCGCGCCGGGGAAATCATCGCGTCGTCGTCGCCGGCCGAGCGACTGGTTCGTCGTCTGGCGGCATCCGGCCGCGATGCCACCGACGCCTTGCGCCGCATCAGCACTGCATCGGACGTGGACCGGCGCGCGCTGAATGGCACGGCGCGCAAGCGCGGTCGGAATCTGCCGAGCCAGTCGACGGTGCGCGACGCGACGCATCCGCTGCTCGGAGCTACGGCGGCCGTCCATGCCATGCACGATGGACGAACGCCCATCGGCGCCTGCGTCGTGCTGCCGGCCGGCCAAGCGCGCGGCCATCGACCAGAGGCGGCGCGCAATGTTGTCGCTCGCTCACCGAGGGCGGTGGCGAATCCCACGACGCCTTCTGCGGTGGTGACGCCGGTCGTGACCGCGCGCGGCCCGTCGACCGTGCGCTACACGATGGACGCGCTGTTCGGGCGCGCGGCGGTGCTCGACGACGTGCGGCGATTCGCCCGCGCCTGCGCCCGGACCGATTTACCGGTCCTCTTGCTCGGCGAGTCGGGCACGGGCAAAGAAGTGGTCGCCCAAGGCATTCATGCGGCGAGTCCGCGAGCGCACGCGCCGTTCGTTGCTGTGAATTGTGCGGCGTTGCCCCGCGAACTGGTCGAGAGCGAACTGTTTGGCCATGTGGCTGGCGCCTTCTCGGGCGCGCGGCGCGACGGCGCCATTGGCAAGTTCGAAGCGGCCGACGGTGGCACGCTGTTCCTCGACGAAATCGGTGAGCTGCCGCCCGCGGCGCAGGCGTCCTTGTTGCGCGTGTTGCAGGAGGGTGAGATTACGCGCTTGGGCGCGACCGCCGGACGCCGTGTGGACGTGCGTATCATCGCGGCCACCAGCCGCGACATCACGAACGCGATCGCGAGCGGCACCCTGCGCGATGATCTGTATCATCGACTCAATGTGCTCACCATCGCGTTGCCTCCGTTGCGGACGCGACACGGCGACGCCGTGTTGTTGGCCGAGTATTTTCTCGGGCAGACCCGCGGCACGCTTGCCCGGGACTTCTCGCCGCGGGTTCGCACCGCGTTCGAGCGGTATCGGTGGCCCGGCAACGTGCGCGAGCTCGAGAATCTCCTGAAGCGGTTGGCGGCCCTGGCCGAAGGCCCGACGATTACCGAGGAGATCTTGCCGGCTGCACTGCGTGAGGTCGTCGACGCCGCACCACCAGCGGCGGTCGACGTCACCGACGTGTCGGCATTCGACGCCCTCGACGACACGGCGGCCGCGGTCGAATCCCATCGGCAGGCGCTGCGCGCGCGTTACGCCACGCTGATCGCCGGACATGCGACGATGAGCGACGCCGCGAAGTCCATCGGGATCACCCGCAGCACACTCTATCGGCGACTGCAGCGCATCGGTCTCGCGCCCGGTCGAGGCGTGCGCGATTCGTCGTAGGACGACGTGTCAGCGAACCGCGGCGCTCGTCCCCACGCCGACGGCGCTGCCCACGAAGGCGCCGACCCAAAAGAGTCTGGTGCGCCACCACGCTCGGGGCGGCGGCGGCACGAGCAGCACGTGGTCCGTCGTGACGCGCGCCACCTGCGAGGTCACCAGCGCCGTCGCGGTCGTGCTGTCGCGATGGACGATCGTCAGTCGCGCGACCAGCGCGTCGCGATGCACCGGATCGACGGCATACGCGGCGAGTCCGGCCCGCAACCCGCGGCTCTCGAATACGCGAAAGGTCGCAGTGCTGTCATCGACGGCATCGATCTCGTATCGGGCCGCATCGCGCGGAATCCGCGGCAGCACGGGCATGAGTGGTGCCGGCGCCCGTTCGGCTCGATGACACCCACTGCCGGCCACGGTCACCAGCGCCACGAACCCCAACGCCGCGCGACGCACCGCAACCGATGAGTTCATGCGATCACTTCGTGAACAGATTACGCAGATCGTTGAACGTGACGAGCACGATCAAGGCGAGCACCGCCAGTACGCCGACGCGTGCAAAGCCCTCCCGTACACGGGCGCTGAACGCGCTGCCCTTTATGCGTTCGGCGAGCACCATGAGAATCTGTCCGCCGTCGAGGACAGGGATCGGCACGAGATTCAGGATGGCAATGTTGAGGCTCAAGAAAGCGATGAGCGACCAGAGAGTTTCCGGACCGCTCTTCGCGGCCTGCACCGACGTGCGCGCGATCTGAATCGGTCCGCCCAGGTTCTTCGCGGACACCTGTCCCGAGGCGAGGCCGCCCAACACCGACGCGACGCTCTTGGCCATGCGCCACGTCGCATCACCGCCCGCCGTCATCGCGCCGACCAGACTCAGCTTCTCATTCACCGTGGCGGCGCGCACCTGAATGCCGATGCGTCCGACCGTCTTCTTGGCGCCAGTCACGGGATCATCGATCACCGCCGTCTGCGGCGTGAGTTCCTTGGTGAAACGCGACTCGCCGCGCTGGATCTCGACGCTCAGCGTGCCCGACGTGACCGGGGCAACTTCGTCGAGCACCTCATCCCACGCGCGGATCGGATGCCCGTTGATTCCGACAATGCGATCCCCTCCAGTGAGTCCGGCGATCGCCGCCGGCGCGCCCGGGACCACGGAGTCGATCACCGCCGGCACGTACGTGTTGCCGGCGCGGTAGTAGATGCTGGTGGAGACAACGAGCGTGAGCAGGATGTTCATCATCACGCCGGCCGATAAAATGAACACGCGGGCCGACGTGGACTTGTTCTCCACCCAGCGATCGGCCGGAACGGCCTTGGGGCCGAACGGGGCCATGGAGTTGGCATCCCACAACGCCGGTGCCACATCGGCTGGGCGTTCGATCGCGGCGGCGAGCGAGCCACGATCGGTGCCACCTTCGATCCCCGCCATGGACTCGTCATCCTGGCTGGCCATGCGCACAAATCCGCCGAGCGGAATCAGCGACACGCGGTAATCGGTTTCTCCGTGGCGCACGCCGAACAGCCGATTGCCCCACCCGAGCGAAAACACCGGCGCGTAGACGCCCGTCAGTTTCGCCGCAAGGAAGTGCCCGAGCTCGTGGACAAAAACGACCAGACCGAAGACGAGCAACGGTGCGATGTACGGCGTAATCGAGGACATCTGTGTCAGCACCCCACCTGGGCATTCACGTGGTCGCGCGCCGCCGCATCCGCTCGAAGCAGTTCCTCGAGGGACGCGCCCGGCGCGTCAGCAAACTCGTACAGCGCAGCCGACACGCGCTCGGCGATTCCCGAGAAGCTGAGTCGACCGGCCAAAAAATGTGCGACAGCGACCTCGTTGGCCGCATTGAACACCGCCGGCGCGGCCCCGCCACGCCGGCCGGCGTCGATTCCGAGCTGCAGCATAGGGAAATCCCTATACCTCACGGTTTCGAAGCTCAGGCTGCCAAGCGCGACAGGATCGAAGGATGGTACGCCGGAATCCGGAACGCGTTCCGGATACGTGAGGGCGTACAGGATGGGCAGTTCCATGGACGGGACGCCCATCTGGGCCAGCACGCTGCCGTCTACGAACTCCACAAACGAGTGGATGATGCTTTGCGGATGTACCACGACATCGATCTGGTCGTACGGCACGCCGAACAAATGGTGCGCCTCGATCACCTCGAGTGCCTTGTTCGCGAGGGTGGCGCTGTCGATGGTGATCTTGCTGCCCATCTGCCACGTCGGATGCTTGAGCGCGTCCGTGACCGTGGCGGCCGCGATGCGTTCGGCCGGCCACGTGCGAAATGGGCCTCCGGAGGCCGTGAGCACCAGTCGACGGACTTCGTGCGGCTGACGGCCCGCCAGACACTGCAGGATGGCCGAATGTTCGCTGTCGACCGGCACCAACTCGCCGCCATATCTGCGCGCGGTGTCCGTCACGATCGCGCCAGCCACGACCAGCGTCTCCTTGTTCGCCAGGGCGACCCGCTTCCCCATGCGAAGGGCAGCCAAGGTGGCGGGCAAACCAGCCGCGCCCACCACGGCATTGATCACGATCCGGGCATCGGGGTGCGTCGCCGCCGCCACGAGGCATTCCGCGCCAACCCCCCAGCCATCCGGCGCGTCCGTGTGCGGTTGCACCAGACCAACAAAGGCTGGCAGCCACGTCGCGACCTGCTCAGCGAGCGCGGCCATGTTGGCGTTGGCCGTAAGCGCCACCGGCACGAAGCGCTCACGCTGGCGGGCCAGCACCCGAAGCGCACTGGTCCCGATGGATCCGGTCGATCCGAGAATCGCGACGCCGGCCGGTGTCTCCCTCGTCGCCGCGGAACGGCCCTCGGGCATCATGCGCCGGGAGCCGGGAGCAATAGCGCGTAGTAGAGCGCGTACGTTACGGGCAGCACAAAAAACAGCGAGTCGAGGCGATCGAGCACGCCACCGTGGCCCGGGAACAGCGTACCGCTGTCCTTCACGCCGGCTTCGCGCTTGAGCAACGACTCCGTGAGATCTCCGATCTGCGCCGTCACGCTGATGCAGACGGCGAAGATAATCAGCCCGGTGGGACTGAAGGCAAGCTGCGCCTGCGGCTTGAGCAGGAAATGCACGAACGCGGCACAAGCGCCAACCGTGGCGATCACCGCACCGACGGCGCCGGAAACGGTCTTGGCCGGGCTCACCGACGGGATCAGCTTCGGACCACCGAAAACGCGACCCGTGAAGTACGCACCCGTGTCGCTGGCCCACGTGAGCACGACGGGCATGATCACCACGAGCGCACCCGCCGTGTCACCGACCGCGTAGCCGAAGTAGCGCAGTGCGTAGACATAACTCAGCGTGCCGCCAGTATACAGCGCGCCGAAGATTGTCGTGGCGGCGGCACCAAGTGGCTTGCCGCCGACGCCACGCATCCAGATCGACAGCGCCAACACGAACAGCGGCACGAGGATCCACACCACGAGCGGCACCGCAAACACGCCGAGATGCTGCGCGTGCACGGCGATCGGGATGAGCGCCGACAGCACGATGCCGACCACGCTCATCGGCGTGGTGCCTCCCTCACGGGCGATGCGATAGTACTCCCATGCCGCGACGCCAGAGAGCGCGCCGGCCAGGGTAGCGAGCGGCGCGCCGCCGAGCCAGATGATTCCGAGCGCGATCGGCGCTCCGATGAGGGCGACTACGGCGCGCCGGGCCAGTTCGTTCACGCGAGGGGGGTAGGGAACGCGTACCGGCGCATCAGGTACTGACGCGCCCATAGCGTCGATCACGACGCTGAAAATCGCCAATGGCTTCGTACAACGCCGAGCGTCCGAAGTCCGGCCACAGCACGGCGGAGATGTATAGTTCGGCGTAGGCGACCTGCCAGAGCAGGAAGTTCGAGAGCCGCTGTTCTCCCGACGTCCGGATCAGGAGATCAGGATCGGGACAGTCGGCCGTGAACAGGCGTGCGCGGAATTCTTCTTCAGTGATAGCGTCCGGCGAGAGCCGACCGGCCTGCACATCTTCCGCCATCAAACGCGCCGCGCGCACCAACTCGGCGCGACCGCCGTACGAAATGAACAGATTGAGACCCAGTCGTGTCCCGGTCTCGGTGATACGCATAACGCGCTCGACCGCGGCGGCGGCAGGACCACTCAGGCGATCGAGATCGCCATGAACACGAACGCGAACGCCCTGCTGGTGCAGGTCGTCCGCTTCGCGGGCAATGAACTCTTCCAGCAGCGACATGAGGGCCGAAACTTCCGTCTCCGGCCGCTGCCAATTCTCCTGCGAGAAGGCAAAGAGCGACAACCACTCGACACCTGCTTCGAGACATCCCTCGACCACCGCGCGCACCGCCTTCATCCCGGACCGATGGCCGAACGGCCGGGGCATGTGACGTTCACGCGCCCAGCGACCGTTGCCGTCCATGATGATCGCGATATGCCGCGGCACCGCGCCATGCACGCGAATGCGCGCCAGCAGATCGGTTTCGGTGTCAGCCATGATGGGCGGGGGCAAGGGGCATATCAGCGAGCGGTCCGCAGAGCGGCCTCAAACCTCCATGATCTCGGCTTCCTTCGTCTTCAGCAGCGTCTCAAGCTTGCCGATGCACTCGTCGTGCGCTTTCTGCAGGTCCTTCTCCGCATGCTTCTTGTCGTCTTCAGAGACGCCGTCAAGCTTCTTGACCTTGTCGCGGGCGTCGGTACGGGCATGACGGATTGCGATGCGGCCATCTTCCGCCAGCTTGCTCAGCACTTTGACCAGCTCCTTGCGGCGCTGTTCGTTCATCGAGGGCAATGGCACGCGAATCACGCCGCCTTGGTGCGCCGGATCGAGGCCAAGTTCGGACTCGCGAATCGCCTTCTCGATCACCTTCGCCTGGCCCTTATCGAACGGCGTGACGAGCAGGATACGCGGTTCGGGGGCGGACACCTGCGCCACCTGATTCAGTGGCACCAGCGAGCCGTAGGCCTCGACCTTGATGGTGTCCAACATGTTCGGCGACGCCTTGCCGGTGCGAATGCCGGCGAAGTCGCGCTTCGAGGCCTCGAGGGCCTTTTCCATCCCGCTCTTCGTGTCCTTCAGGATCTGCGCAATAGTGCTCATGAAACCAGTGTCCCCACGCGTTCGCCGTTGATGGCGCGTGCGATCGCGCCTGGCGTGTGAAGGTTCAGCACGATCAGCGGCAACTGATTCTCTTTGCACAGCGTGATGGCCGTCTGGTCCATGACGCGGAGCTCTTCGAGCATCACATCGCGATAACTGATCGACTCGTACATCGTGGCGTTCGGATCCTTCTTCGGGTCCGCCGAATACACGCCGTCGACGCTGGTGGCCTTGATGATGACATCCGCCTTCATCTGGATGGCCCGTAGCACCGCCGCCGTGTCCGTCGAAAAATACGGATTACCCGTGCCGGCGGCAAAGATGACCGTACGCCCCTTCTCGAAATGGCGCAGTGCGCGCCGGCGAATGTAGGGCTCGGCCAACTCTTCCATGCGGATCGCCGTCATGACGCGCGTGTCGAGCCCCTTTTTCTCGAGCACATCCTGCATGGCCATCGCATTGATGACCGTGCCGAGCATGCCCATGTAATCGGCGCCAACACGATCCATTCCCATCTGGGAGAGTTGCGTGCCGCGCACGATGTTGCCGCCTCCGATGACCAGACCGAGTTGCACGCCCATGCGCGCCACTTCAACGATCTGGTCCGCGAAGGATCCGATGCGTTCAAAATCGAAACCGACGCCGCGATCTCCGGCGAGTGCTTCACCGGAGAGCTTGAGCAGAATGCGCGTGTACTTCCTGTCCGCGGCGCCCACGGCGCTCACTCGGCGCCGAGCTGCAGGCGAGCGAAGCGATCGACCGTGATCGAACCACCCGCGCGCTCGGCGTGGTCCTTGACCAGCGCCGCGATGGTGATGGCCGGATCGCGCACCCAGGCCTGTGGAAGCAACGTCACGTCCTTGAGGAACGCTTCGATCTTGCCCGTCGCGATCTTCTCGATCATCGCTTCCGGCTTGCCCGTCTCACGCGCCTGCTCCTCGGCAATGCGCTTCTCGCTCTCGATCTTCTCGGCAGGTACCCCGTTGCGATCGACGGCGAGCGGTGCCGACGCCGCGATGTGCTCGGCGATGAACTTGACCAGCTGCAGCGTGGACTCGTGGGCCGCGACTTCCGGCGTCGAGGCCGTCACCTGGACGAGCGTGGCCAGCTTGCCATTGTGATGGCGGTACATGCCGACCACGCCATTCTCGCCGGCATCGAAGCGCGCGACGTGCTTGACATTTACGGCTTCGCCCGTCTTCGACGACGCGATCTTCACGAACTCGGCCACCGTCTGCGACGCATCAGCCGCGAACGGCTCGCTCAGGAAGGTTTCGACATCGGCCGCGGTGGAATGCACGCGCTGCGCAACGAGCTGCGCGACGACCTTGCCGAAATCTTCGTTGCGCGCGACAAAGTCCGTCTCGCACGCGACTTCGACGAGCACGCCGGAGCGGCCGTGGTTGAAGATCTCGCCGCCGATGATGCCTTCGCTCGTGGAGCGATCGGCACGCTTCTCGGCCTTTGCAATACCCTTCTTGCGGAGGTACTCGACGGAGGCGTCCATATCGCCGCCATTCTCCTCGAGCGCCTTCTTGCAATCCATCATGCCGGCGCCGGTGCGCTGGCGGAGTTCCGAAACAGCCTTCGCGGTGATCACCGTGGTCATCTTCGAGCCCTGTATATGCTGAGTGTCAGTATCTGCGATGCGATGGTACTGCGAACAATGCCGAGCTACTGCGTACGAACGCCGCCGGTGTTGAGCCGGCGGCGTCGCGGTGCTGCAGTGGAAGCCTGATCCGGCGGTCAGGAAACAGACCGACGGTTACTCCTGTCCGGCCGACTCCGCTCCCGCTTCTCCGGCGTCACCAGCGGCTTCCGGGGCGGCGCCTTCAGCGGCCGTTCCCTCGGTGCCCGGCTTCAACCGTGCGGCAATGGCTTCCGGCTTGGCGCGGCGACGGCGCGGACGATTACCGGCACCACCTCCCTGGCCGCCACCCTGTCCGCCCTGCCCACCACGATCTCCACCCTGGCCACCACGATCTCCGCCACGGCCACCACGCTCACCGCGACCCGCCGGCTCCGTACCACGGTCGCTCGAGAACGTGTAGCTCTCCTGCTCTTCGTCGCTCGGACGAGCCGGCGCCTCACGGCGCGCCTCGTCGATGGTATCAGCGATCACCTTCGCGATGAGCTCGACCGAGCGGATAGCGTCGTCGTTACCGGCGATCGGCACCGTGATCAGGTCGGGATCGGCATTGGTGTCCACGATGGCGACGATGGGCACGCCAAGCTTGTTGGCTTCGGAGACGGCAATGCGCTCCTTCTTCGAGTCGATGATGAACAGCAGCCCCGGGAGGCGGTTCATCGTCTTGATACCCGAGAGGTACTTGCCGAGCTTCTCGCGCTGACGCGACATGAGAAGCTGTTCCTTCTTCGTGTAGTTCGCGAGCGTTCCGTCTTCCGTGCCGGCCTCGAGGTCCTTGAGCTTCTTGACCTGCTTCTTGACCGTCTGGAAGTTCGTGAGCATGCCACCGAGCCAACGCTCAGTCACGAACATGCCACCGCAGCGCTCGGCCTCGGCCTTCACGATGGCGGCGAGCTGGCGCTTGGTGCAGACGAAGAGGACGTTCTCACCGCGCAACACGACCTCGCGGACGAGCTTCTGCGCCAGTTCGATCTGGCGGAGCGTCTTCTGCAGGTCGATGATGTGAATGCCATTGCGCTCGGCGAAAATGAACCGGCGCATCTTGGGGTTCCAACGACGGGTCTGGTGCCCGAAGTGAACGCCCGCGGCGAGCAGCTGCTCGAGGGACGGAGTCGTCATGTGAAGCGTGTTTTTAGGTTTTGGAATTCGTCCGCTGTCGTCACCGTCGGCTGCGACCGGCTCCAGAAGGAGCTCGGTACCCGCAGCCGACTCGGACAGCGTGAGAGATACGCAAGACGACGCGGCGAACCGCGTGGACTAGCGCTTGGAGAACTGGAACCGCTTACGGGCGCCAGCGCGGCCCGGCTTCTTACGCTCGACTTCACGCGCATCACGCGTCATGAGGCCGTATTCGCGAAGCTTCTTCTTGTTGCTCTCGTCGATCTTGACGAGGGCACGGGCGATCGCGAGACGCACGGCACCGGCCTGACCAGCCACGCCACCACCGTCGAGGACGGCCTTGATGTCGTACTTGCCAAGCGTGTCGGTCAGCGTGAACGGCTGCTGAATCGCGGAGACGAGCGTCGGACGCGGGAAGTATTCACCCAGCGTACGGCCGTTGACGTCCCACTTGCCCGAACCCGGCGTCATGTACATGCGGCACACCGCACGCTTCCGACGACCGATGGTTTGAATCTGCTCTGACATTACTTAGCCTCGGCGGAGGAGAACGAAAGCGCCGTCGGCGTCTGCGCGACGTGTGTATGCTCGGCACCCGCGAACACGCGCAACTTGCGACGCAGTACCTGACGGCCCAGCGCCGTCTTCGGGAGCATGCCGTACACGGCCTTCTCGATCACGCGCTCCGGATGCTTCGCCAACACCGAGGCAAAGGGCGTGTGCTTCTCGTGGCCCATGTAGCCGGTGTGGCTGAAGTAGGTCTTCTGCTCGGCCTTGCGGCCGGTCACCTGTACCTTCGACGCATTGATCACGATGACGAAGTCACCCGTGTCCATATGCGGCGTGTACATGGGCTTATGCTTGCCGCGGATGATCTTCGCGACTTCCGACGCGAGACGGCCCAGGACCATTCCTTCCGCGTCGACGATGTACCACCGACGGTCGATATCCTTCGGGGTCGCGCTGTAGGTCTTCATGCTAACGTGATCCGTGCGTGATTCGGAGACGCCACCAGAGGCGCTCAGAAAGAGATAAAGGAACTACGAAGGGAAAACAGGCACTGCTGATCGCACTACTGAACGCCAAATCGCCCGGAAAACGGGACAGACCCGTAGGTTACTCAGCTTTGAAGTCTGTGTCAATCCGAGGGTTGGGGGTCGTTTCGGCTTCGCTCCACCCGAATTCCAATGCTCGAGTTCGCTTGCCGGTTCGGTAGTCCAGCAGCCAGACTGTGCCTTGGCGGGCGACGAGCCCCCAATACCCCCCTCCAGGAGTGTGCATGTCGATGACATCGGAGTTCAAGGAATTCGCCATGAAAGGCAGCGTCATGGACCTGGCGATCGGCGTCGTCATCGGCGGCGCCTTCCAGAAGATCGTCGATAGCCTGGTCAACGACATCATCATGCCTATTGTGGGCCTGGCGACCGGCGGCGTCGACTTCTCCAACCGCTTCCTGGCGCTGCAAGGCGGCCCCTTCACCACTCTCGAGGAGGCCAAGAAGGCGGGCGTCGCCACCCTGAACTATGGCCTGTTCATCAACCAGATCCTGACGTTCGTGATCGTCGCCTTCACCCTGTTCATGGTGATCAAGGGCGTGAACCGGATGCGCCGGAACGCGCCGCCCGCTACGGTCTGATGCCCGATCGGGGCCGATTTCGACCGCCGGCTTACGCCGACGGGATCGGCCCCAGCTCCACCAACAACGCGCCCTTGTCGACGGCCTGTCCCGGCACGGCCCGCACGGCCATGACCACCCCGGCCACCGACGCCCGCAGCTCGTTCTCCATTTTCATGGCTTCGACCACCACCAGCCCCTGCCCGGCGCTGACGGTGTCGCCCACGGCCACCGACACGCGCACCACGAGCCCTGGCATGGGTGCCATCAGCGGTGCCGGCCCACTGGCCTCCGCCGCCGCGGCGGTCAGATCGCGGATCGATCGCATCCGTTCATCAAGCGCTTCCGCGTCCACGCGCTGACCGTCCAAATCGAGCGTCCAGCGCCCCTTGGACGACCCACGCCGCGCGACCAACCGATGCACCTGCTCGCCAATGCGCAGCAGCCGTACCGGCGTCCCCTCGATTGAGGAGAGCGATGCGGCCACTCGCTCGCCATCCACCTCCGCGTGCGCGCCATCAAGATCCACGATCACGCGCTCGCCATTCACATCCACGATGTACTTCATGCCGTTGTCTCCGGGCGCAGGACGCACACCGTCTCGACGTGCGCGGTCTGCGGGAACATGTCGAAACAGCGCACCGCGTCGATGCGCCAGCCCGGCACGCGCGCGAGATCTCGCGCCAGCGTAGCCGGGTCACAACTCACATACACGATGCCGCGCACGCCGCGGCTCGACGCCTGCTCCAGCAACGACGTGACACCCACCGCCACTCCGGCGCGCGGCGGATTGAGCACGACGACATCGGCCGGCAGCGCCGCAGACAGCGCTGATTCCACGAGCGCCGTGATCACCTGTACACGATCGGTCAGCCCTGCCTCGTCCACACGCCGCCGCGTGGCGGCCGTGCCCGACGCATCCGCTTCAATCGACACGACCTGCGCGCCATCGCGGGCGAACCGCTCGGTCAGTTCGCCGCTGCCCGCATACGCATCGACCACCCGCTTGGGCGAAAACGACTGCACCGACGCGTAGACGAAATCGCGCAGTGCCGTGGCCACCGTCGAGTTCACCTGCGCGAAGGCCAGGGCTTCGCGCGCGTCCGGCACGTAGCGTCCGGCCTCGGCGGCCTCGTCGAGCGCTGCGTTCCCGTCCGACGTGGCCGACTCCACCTGCAACGCAGCGCCGAGCATTGCGACGTCGGTGTTCACGTCTCCAGCCAATCCCACCGGTTCACCGCCGCGGGGCAGCCACCACACCGCCCGGACCGGCGCCGACGCGCGCAGCAGTGCCGCGGCCCACTCGGCCGCACCGCTCCACGCCTCACCGCCCTGCACGACGACGGCGACGGTTTCCTGCCCGGACTCGGCCGACAACAGTCGAAACGATACACGAAGAAATCGATCCGTCGGCATTCCATGCAGTCGCTCACGCATGTCGCGCCAACATTGCACGAGCACCGGATTCGCGATCGGGCACTCCTGGAGATTGAAGACGCGTGCGGCATCGTCGTGCGGATGCAACCCGCCGGTCCAGCCTCGACCGCGCGGCAAGAGCATCAGCGTCAAGCGTCCTCGATAGCCCCAGGATTCACCGGTGATCAGCTCGGGCAGTTCGATCGTGCGCTTCCCGATCCGGGAGAGCGCGTCCTGCACGATGTGGCGACGCGCGTCACGCTGCGCCTCGTCATCAAGATGCTGCAACTGGCATCCCCCGCACCGGTCACGCTCGTAGTGCGCACAGCGCGCGTCGACACGATGCGCTGACGGCGCCACGATCTGCAGCACGCGGCCGCGACCGTGCCGTGCATGCGCGACGTACGCCACCTGCGCGACGTCACCCGGCGCGGTGCGCGGCACGAAACACGCCAATCCGTTTGCCCGGCCGACCCCATCGCCCCCCTTGGCGATCCGGTCGATGGTCAGGGTGGCGATCTCCTCCACGGCCGGCTTCTCCGACACACGGCGTGCGCCGTGCCACGAGGAGCCCGGGCGCGACGCGCCAGATTGCGACCCGCGCCCAGCGCGACGATCTGGTCGTTCTTTCTTCACGAGGACCGCAGCGATTCACGCCGCGCGACGTCGCGCCAGGACGGCCCGCGAGGCGGATCGCGATCCGCCTCGAGGGCTGCGGACGAGGCATCACGTGTCGCGGCCGTCGCGGCCGTACCGCTGCCCGCCCGGCGTTCTTCATGCGCGACCAAGGCCGCCGCAATCGCTGCGAGTCGGATCGATTCCCGATCCGTGGCTGGCGCCGTCAGCACGGGCAGGTTCTGTTCGAGCCATTGAATACTGATATCGCCACGTTGGAAATCCGGATGATCCATTACGCGCAGATGAAAGCTGCGTGACGTCTCGACGCCATCGATCGTGAGTTCGCGCAACGCGCGTCGCATGCGTGAGATGGCGAGTGCGCGCGTCGGCGCGTGCACGATCAGCTTCGCCAGCATCGGATCGTAGTGAAGGCCAATCTCACTGCCCGACTCGATGCCGCCGTCCCACCGCACTCCGGGGCCGGTCGGCAGATGCAGGTACTCGATGCGGCCGGTGCTGGGCAGAAAGCCGTTTGACGGATCCTCACTCGTGATCCGACATTCCATGGCCCAGCCGCGCGGCGCAAAGTCCTTTTGCGCGAACGGCAGCGCCTCGCCGGCGGCCACGCGAATCTGCCACTGCACCAGATCAAGCCCCATCACGAGTTCCGTCACGGGATGCTCGACCTGAATGCGCGTATTCATCTCGAGGAAGTAGTACTGCCCATCCTTGTCGAGCAGGAACTCGCACGTACCGGCATTCACGTAGCCGGCCGCGCGCGCCGCCGCCACGGCCGTCGCACCCATCCGCGCGCGAAGCTCGGGCGACACGGCGACACTGGGTGCTTCTTCGATCATCTTTTGGTGACGACGCTGCACCGAGCATTCCCGCTCGCCGAGATGGAGGACGTTGCCGTGCGTGTCGGCCAGTATCTGAATCTCGACGTGGCGCGGGCCTTCGATGTACTTCTCGATGTACACGGCATCGTCACCGAACGCGTTCTGCGCTTCGCGCTTGGCTGACGCGAGCGCGTCGGCCAGTTCGGAAGCCGCGCGTACAATGCGCATGCCTTTGCCACCGCCACCAGCGGCGGCCTTGAGCAGTACCGGGAATCCGAACGTTTCGGCAATGGCGATGGCTTCGTCGGCGTCGCGCACGCTTTCCGTCGTGCCCGGCACGACCGGCACGCCGGCCGAGATCACCAGCTGACGCGCCGCGGTCTTCGATCCCATCGCGTCAATCGCTTCGGCCGGTGGTCCGATGAATACGAGGCCGGCGTCGCGCACCGCCCGCGCGAACCACGCCCGTTCGGAGAGGAAGCCGTACCCAGGATGAATCGCCTGCGCGCCGCTGCGAAGCGCAACCTCGATAAGTCGCTCGCCGACCAGATAGCTCTGACTCGACGGCGGCGGACCAACGAGCACGGCCTCATCGGCCTCGCGCACGTGCGGCGCGCGGGCATCGGCTTCGGAATACACCGCGACCGTCTGCACGCCGAGTTCCTGACAGGCGCGGATCACGCGCAGCGCAATCTCTCCGCGATTGGCCACCAGCACTTTGCTGAACATCGGCGGCCTCACAGGGGGAGGTTTCCGTGCTTCTTCGGCGGATTGCGATCGCGCTTGCCGCGCAGCGCATCAAGCGCGTCGATCAGCCGTGGACGCGTGTCGCGCGGATCGATGACATCGTCCACATAGCCGCGTGCCGCCGCGTTGTACGGGTTCGCGAACTTCTCCGTGTACTCGGCCACGCGCGCGTCCATCGCCGCCTGCGGATCACTCGCCTCGGCAATCTCCTTCTTGTAGAGAATTTCCACGGCGCCCTTGGGGCCCATCACGGCAATTTCCGCCGTGGGCCAGGCCACGTTGTAATCGCCGCGAATGTGCTTTGAACTCATGACGTCGTAGGCGCCACCATATGCCTTGCGCGTGATCACCGTGAGCTTGGGCACGGTCGCTTCGCAGTAGGCGTACAGCAACTTCGCGCCGTGCTTGATGATGCCACCGTGCTCCTGCGTTACACCAGGCAGGAACCCGGGAACGTCTTCGAACGTCACGAGCGGGATATTGAAACAGTCGCAGAAGCGGACGAAACGCGCCGCCTTCAGCGACGCGTTGATGTCGAGCACACCGGCCAGCACGGCCGGCTGGTTCGCCACGATCCCGACGCTGTAGCCGCCCAGATGCGCGAAGCCGATGAGGATGTTACCCGCGTAGTCCGGCTGCACTTCATAGAACTCGCCGTCGTCCACGATGCGCCCAATGACTTCGTGCATGTCGTACGGTTTGTTCGGATTGTCCGGGATCACGTCGAGCAGCGACTCTTCGCGTCGATCGCGAGGATCGCGTCCGGATCCACGTGGCGGATCGTCCACGTTATTCGACGGCACGAAGCGGAACAGCTCCCGAATCTGCTGCAGGCAAGCCAACTCCGAATCGCAGGCGAAATGCGCAACCCCGCTCGTCCCCGCGTGCGTGTCGGCGCCACCGAGTTGCTCCATCGTGACGTCTTCGTGCGTCACCGTCTTCACGACATTTGGTCCGGTCACGAACATGTAGCTCGTGCCGCGCACCATGTAGATGAAGTCGGTGATTGCCGGTGAATACACGGCACCGCCCGCACACGGTCCGAGGATGGCCGAGATCTGCGGCACCACGCCCGACGCCATGGTGTTGCGCAAGAAGATGTCGGCGTATCCGCCGAGCGACACGACACCCTCCTGAATGCGTGCGCCGCCCGAGTCGTTCAGACCGATGACCGGGGCGCCGTTTCGCACTGCGAGATCCATGATCTTGCAGATCTTCGCGGCGTGTGCTTCAGACAGCGAGCCGCCGAAGACCGTGAAATCCTGCGAAAAGACGTAGACGATCCGGCCTTCGATCCGCCCGTGACCGGCCACGACGCCGTCACCGTAAATCGGTGCCTCGCCGTCGGCGAGCGAACGGGACGTAACGAACCGGTCGATCTCGACGAAGGTTCCCTCGTCGAGCAGGACATCGAGACGCTCGCGGGCGGAGAGCTTACCCTTGGCGTGTTGAGCGGCGAGGCGAACGGCGCCGCCTCCCTGTTCGGAGGCATCGCGGGCGATGGCCAACCGCTCGAGCTTCTGGCGCATGGTCGAAGACTGTGACATGGCGCGGGAAGCTAGCGCGTAATCACAGAAAAACGAGGAGCCGATCCCCGATAGGGGACCGGCTCCTCGACCTTCCAGGGATGGACCGTTACGGCTTGTAGATGATCGGGAGCACAACCTTGGTCTTCACGGCTGCGCCATTCAATTTGCCAGGCTGAAAGTCGAGCCTGGCGACAACCTTCTTCGCGGCTTCACCCAGCGCGGTCTGCGTCGCGTCGACCACTTCGACGCTACCCGCTTCAACCTTGCCCTTGCTGTCAACGACGAACTGCAGTTCGACCATGCCGCCCACACCACGGCTCTTGAGATCGGCCGGATAGGACTCGGAGATCAAACGGGCCGCCTGCACCGCCGACGAGAGTTTCGGCGGATTGGTCAGCTCGGAGATGGGATACACCTTGTCGTCCTGGGCCGCGGCGGTACGAGCGAACGGACCGGCGAACAGGAGCGTCGCAATAGCAGGGATCAGGGAGCGGCGAAGGGTCAGCGACATGGAAGCGATTCTCGGGTGCGAGATGATGGGCATTCGTTATGCTATCGGCCCCGTCATCGGGGCGATGAGCCATTGCCTCGTCGCCACGCGTGGCGCGCGGCTCGAATCGGCACCCCCTTTCTATCGGTCCATGGTCCCGGACTCTGAAGCGTTCCTCACAAATTCTGCTAGTTCCGTCACACCCCCGGCCCTCGCGGCTCGGGCAGCCCATAGGCTAAGCTTTCGCATGCTGTTTCGTGACGCGGCGTGTGTGACGGGCTTCACCTTGCTGCCGTCCTTGAACACTATTCGTATTACGTGACGCACCGAGTCATCCAGTCGAGTTTGCTGGAACGCGGTTTGCACTGATGCGGTGCCATTGAAGCCTTCCCTTGCCGACGCTCCCACACCCGCCATGGCCGAATTCCTCGATCTTCACGACGATCCCTCTGTCCGCCGCGTGCTGTATCTCGGCGCCATCCTTCTGGTCGCCGTTCCGTTTCTCCAGGCGGGGTCGCAGCTGTGGCCGCTGCAGCTGAGTAACATTCAGTGGCGCTTCGGCGCAGCGAACGCCCTTTCGAGTGTGCTCCTGCTTCCTTATTTGGGCATGACGCTGCTGGTCCTCATGTCGCGTGCGCTCGACAGTCGGGCGTTGGCCCGCACGGTTGGCGTGACCGCGGCCGTGTTCACGCTCGGCCTGCTGGGCTCACTGGCGCTCTTCGCCCTTGACGCCCTGCAGCTCAAGAAGATCGTGAACTCGGCGATGATGAACACCTTCAATACGACCTCGGTGCGAGTGGGTCTGGTGACTACGCTGTTTCTGATCGCGTTTTCGCTGATGGCGCTTGCGTGCTTCAAGACGCCGCGGACCAGCAAGGCGGCACCCGCGAGAAAGGGCGAAAAGCAGGCGGAAGAAGGCGTCGGCTTGATCGTAGGCCGGTAACGACCGCGCGGGGGCTACCCGCCCCTGCTGCCCGGCAGATCGAATGAGAAGCCTCGGGTGCTCTGCACTCGGGGGCTTCATCGTTTTGCGGCTGTGACGGGCTGTGCGCGGCTTCAGCGGTCGATTTGAGCCGAGGCGTGCGTTGGACCTGTCACAACCTCGGCAATCGGCGAGCGATCACCCGATCCTCGACCGCGCGGATTTAGTCGTGGCGGGACTCGTGCGAGGCGCCTGAATCACAACTGCGACGTGGCTGGACCAATTATGAAGTGTTGTTCACCTGCCACACTCGCCCGCGACAAGTCTGGCGAGCTGATCTTCAAGATGGGGATGAATCGCGACTTCTCTCGAGAAAAGGCGGGATTCAAGCGGGTGGCGTGCTCTTCATCACTGGCATGAAGACTGCCTCATGTGAGGGGAGACGGAAATCCTCCCCTCACTCCCCGGCGCGCAGCGCAAGGTGACTATGAAAAAGATTTCGATGGCAGTCGGCGCAGCGATCGCGCTGGCGGGTGTTACGGCTCCGGCACAGGCGCAAATCACCGCGGTGAACGGCATCAACGCCTGTTTCTCCGGACAGACGGCCGGCAGCGTGGCCGGGTGTAATTCCAACTCGACGTCATGGACCATTCCCAACGACAAGTTCATGTTTGATCGCGCGCCCGACATTCAAGGACAGGGCACTTCAAGCCAAAAGGGAATCTCCTTTTCCGGAAACACGTCCAACGTGTTCAACCTCGGCTGGTTCCGCCTCGACAATGGATCGGACTGGACGACGACGGCAAATCAGACCGCGAAGCTTACCTTCGACCTTTACTTGAACAACAGCGCCAGTGTCGGCGTCTCGTACAACGCATTGACCGTGAATTGGCTGTATCAAGGGAATCAAGACGAGCGGTACAAGTTCACCGGAGCAGGTTGGTCAAGCGCCTTCACTGTCGGTGCTGAACAGTTCGAGTTCGCCGTCGTGGGTTACGATTGGCCGCACCCGGGTAGTTCGTCAGAGTATTGCTCGAGCTATGACGCGGTTCCGACTGCAGCGAGTGCAAACAGCAACTCCGGTTCCTACAAAGATGCGACCAGCGGTGCCATCGGCGGTAAGCTCTGTGGCCAGTTCCGTAGGGTCTCGTCCCCCAACATCCAGACCGTTCCCGAGCCGTCGACCTACGCCCTCATGGGCGCTGGCCTTCTCGGCATTTTCGGATTCGCACGTCGCCGCAACCGTAACGCGTAACACTACGAGCTGAGCGAAGTCGTGCACAGAAGCCCCGTCGCAAGGCGGGGCTTTCTGCATCCCGCCGCGTGGCAACGCCCGAATACACGAAGGCCCCGGCATCGCTGCCGGGGCCTTCGTCCTTCTGCTCACCGCGTGCGGTTTACAGTCCGATCTCGTCTTCGGAGCTATGCACCTTGCTCGGCTCGGCCGGCTTGGGCGGCTGCTCTTCCGGGACCGACGTCACTGCCAGCACGATACGGCGGTGGATGGGATCCACCTCCAACACGCGCATCACCAGGTTCATCGTTTCCCACGCGAAGTCGGCCGGGTTCGTGACCGTGCCTTCGGGGTTGAGCTGGCTCACCGGAACGAAGCCTTCGATGTCGTTGCCGAGATCGACGACTACGCCCTTGTCCATCAGGCGGACAACCTTGCCCGGAAGCTCGGTGCCGACCGGATACGTCTCACCGATGCGAAGCCACGGATCTTCCTCGGCCTGCTTGAGGCCGAGCGAGATGCGCTTGTTTTCGCTGTCGATGTTGAGGATCACCACGTCCACCGCGTCGCCCTTCTTCACGACTTCCGACGGATGCTGGACGCGCTTGGTCCAGGACATATCGGAGATGTGAATGAGGCCGTCGATGCCCGGCTCGATTTCGACGAACGCGCCGAACGAGGTCAGGTTGCGGACCTTGCCGTTGATACGCGTGCCGACCGGGTACTTGAGCGGCAGGATAACCCACGGATCCTGCTCGGTCTGCTTCATACCCAGCGAAATCTTCTCTTCGGTCTCGTCGACCTTGAGCACCACCGCCTCGATCGCTTCGCCGATCGACACGATCTTCGACGGGTGGCGAACGTTGCGCGTCCAGCTCATTTCAGAGATATGGACGAGGCCTTCAATGCCCGGCTCGAGCTCGATGAACGCGCCGTAGTTCGTGATCGACACGACCTTGCCGTTCACGCGCGTGCCGACCGGGTACTTGGCCGCCACGTCCTTCCACGGGTAACTCTGGAGCTGCTTGAGGCCGAGCGAGATGCGCTCGCGCTCCCAATCGATATCCAGGACCTTGATCTCGAGCTCCATGCCGATCTGGACCATCTCGCTCGGATGCGAGATACGGCCCCACGACATGTCCGTGATGTGCAACAGGCCGTCCACGCCACCGAGATCGATGAATGCACCGAAGTCCGTGATGTTCTTGACGACGCCCTTCCGCACCTGATCCTTCGAGAGCTCCTTCATGAGCTTCTCGCGCTTGCCGGCGCGTTCCTGCTCGAGGATCACACGACGCGACACCACGATGTTGCGGCGACGCTTGTTGAGCTTGATGATCTTGAACTCGTACTTGTGCCCGAGCAGCTCGTCGATGTTCGGCACGCGACGGAGCGCGATCTGCGAACCCGGAAGGAATGCATCGACGCCCATGAGGTCGACGACCACGCCACCCTTGATCTTCTTGACGAGCGTGCCTTCGACCGGCATGTCGCTCTCGTAGGCCACGCGGATGCGCTCCCACACGCGCATGAAGTCGGCCTTCTTCTTGGACAGGACGACAGATCCTTCCTGGTCCTCGAGGTGCTCGAGGAGCACTTCGACTTCGTCGCCGACCTTGAGGTCGGGCATGTCCTTGAACTCTTCGAGCGGGATCGTCCCTTCGGACTTGAAGCCGATATCCAGGACGACCAGGTTCTCGCGAATCTCAAGAACGTGCGCCTTGACGATCTCACCTTCTTCGATCGACGCCAGCGTGCCGTTGTACAGCTCCAACATCCGCTCGTATTCGTCGGACGTGAACTCGTCTTCTTCGTAGAGTTCCGGGCGACGGTTCGCGAGGGGGCGGAGCTGGCTCTTCTGCAAGTCGCGCTTTTCGCGCGGCGTGAGCTTATTGTGCGCCGGCTCCGCGTCGAGTTCGTCCATGTCCGCGTTGAGGGCGGCGTTCAGCTCGGCGGCGAGCTCAGGGCTCAGTTCAGTGCTCATACTTGTGGGTATCTCCGAATCGCGGAACTGCACTCGCCGCGCCGAGATGAGGGTGGAACGGATTAACAGCGGGAACCCAGAAACGTAGAGGGATCAAGCCCCGGCGGCAATGGGGTCCCCGTTCCGTCTCACGGCGACCGCGCGCTCAGTGCCCGCGCAGCCGGTCCCGGGTGGCCTTGGCGAGCGCCACAATTCGCTCTACCTGCTCTTCCTGCGTCACGGTCGTGGTGTCGATCGTGATGGCATCCCGCGCCGGGGCGCTCTGAGCCGCGTCGAGGGCGTCCCGGGCCACGAGCGCCTCGGTCTCCTCAGCGATCTCGGCGTCATTCGGTCGGCGGCCGAGCCGCTGAATGAGCCGGCGTCGCGCGCGCTCCCAAGGATCGGCGACCAGAAACACCTTGAGCGCCGCCGTCGGAAACACCGCCGTGCCGATATCCCGACCATCGACCACGACATCGGTGGCCGCGCCAGCCGCCCGAACCTGATCGTTGACCCAGTGTCGAACCGCCGCCATCTGCGCCACGCGTGACACCTGCCGGGTGACCGGCGCGTCACGCATGGCCTCGTCCTGCACGGTGCCGTCGACCACCGGCAGCACCGACCGTTCCGTCAGGCGCCAGGTAATCCGGTATGCCTGCGCCAGTACGGCCTCCGGCGTCCACTGGTCCGGGGCCACGCCGGTGCCGAGCGCCAAGAGCGTGACCGCACGGTAGAACGCCCCGGAATCGACGTGATGCACGTTCAGGAGCTGCGCGACCCACTGTGCCGTGGAGCTCTTGCCGCTGGCCGCCGGCCCGTCGATGGCGATGACCAACGGCCTCGGGCCGCCGGGGGGCGATGGCGCTTGGTCGGCGTTCGCGGTGGCCGGGCCAATCGCCTGCGCAAGATCACGCCAGAACGTCGGATACGATACCGACACACAACCGGGATCATCGATGGTGATGCGATTTCCTGGGATCGCGCCCAGAATTCCGAAGGCCATGGCCAGTCGGTGATCGCCATGCGTGACCACATGTCCGGACAATGACGCCTGCGACCCGACGATGCGCATGCCGTCGGGGAGCTCCTCGGCGTCCACGCCAAGTCGGCGCAAGTTCTCGACCACGGCGCGAATCCGATCACTTTCCTTCACGCGCAGTTCGCCGGCATCGGTGATGCGCGTTTCGCCCACGGCCCGCGCCGCGACACAGGCCAGCATCGGCAACTCGTCGATACACCGCGGAATTTCCGCACCGCCGATCGACGTCGCCCGCAGCAACGCCGGAAACACCACGAGCGTACCGATCGACTCGCCGCCGATCGTCCGCGCCTCCTCGGTGTCGATCCGCACGCCCATGCGCCGCAGCACGTCGAAGGCACCGGTGCGCGTCGGATTGAGGCACACATTCTCGAGGCGCAGCTCCCCTTCGTCGGCGAGTGCGGCCAGTGCGGCGAAAAACGTCGCCGACGACGGATCGGAGGGAACCACGACATCGACCGCCGTGAGTGTCTGCCCCGGTGGGAGCATTACACCGTCGTCGGAGACGGCCAGCTGCACACCACGTGCGATCAGCATGCGTTCCGAGTGATCACGCGAGCGCTGCGGCTCCTGCACCGTAACGCCCGACCCAGAGGCGAGTCCGGCGAGCATCAGCGCCCCCTTCACCTGCGCACTGGCGTGCGTATTCACAAAGGTGATCGCCGAGAGCGGCATGCCATGCACGCGCATCGGCAACCCATCATGTCCACTCGCGCCTTCAAAGTCGACTCGCGCGCCCATCTGCGTGAGCGGCGCGGCGATACGGCGCATGGGGCGACGACTCAGGCTCGCGTCGCCCTCGAAGCGCGCGACACGACCGGCGAGTCCGGCTACGAGTCCGGCGATCAACCGGGTCGTGGTACCGCTGTTGCCGCAGTCGAGTGCGGACTCGGGCGAATGCAACGCCTCGACACCACGTCCCTGCACCACAAAGTCGTCGCTGAGTGCCGGAATGTCTGCGCCCATGGCGCGCAAGGCGCCGGCCGTAGCGTGCACGTCGGCCGACGCGAGGATGTCGCGAATACGGGTGGGACCGCTCGCCATGGCGGCGAAGATCAGCGACCGATGGCTGATCGACTTGTCACCCGGAGCGCGGATGATACCGCGTACCGCCAATGGCGAGCGGGACGTGCTCACCGCAACCACGCCTCGAGCGCGGTCGCGGCGTCGGTCTTGTCGTCGCGGTACTTCACGATCACGGGCGTCTGCAGCGACAGCCCCTGCGCCTCGCCGAACGCCGAGCTGACGCGACGCGCACCGGGCACGACCACCGCGCCTTCGGGAATGATCAACGGCTGGTCGGCGGTGGCGCGGTGCACTGTTTCTTTCACGAGGTCGTACACCGGCGTGCCGCGCGTGAGAATCACGCCGGCGCCCAGCACAGCTTTCGCCCGCACCACGGTGCCTTCGTACACCCCGCAGTTTCCGCCGACGATCACATCGTCCTCGATGACGACGGGGGACGCGTTGATCGGCTCCAGCACGCCGCCGATCTGCGCCGCCGCACTCAGGTGCACCCGCTCGCCGATCTGCGCGCATGATCCAACCAGGGCGTGCGAATCGACCATCGTGCCGCGACCGACATATGCACCGACGTTGATGTACATCGGCGGCATGCAGACGACGTTCGGCGCGAGGTACGCACCACGCCGCACCGTGGAACCACCGGGCACGATGCGCACCTGATTCTCGACGCGGAACTCACGCGTGGGATACGTGTGCTTGTCGAGGAAGTGGAACGGCGCCTGCCCTGGCATCTCGATCACACGACCGATGCGGAAGCCGAGGAGGATGGCGCGCTTCACCCACGGCACCGCGTGCCATGTCCCGTCTGCGTCGCGCCGCGCCGCTCGAATCTCACCGCGCTCCATCAGCGCCAATGCGTGATCGAACAGCGTCTGCGCGTCGGACGGTAGTGCCGCGCCGCCATCGAGCAGGTGCGGATCGTTGAAGCGCGATTCGAGATCGGTCAGCGAGAAGGCCATGAGAACAGAATCGGGTAGAAGTGAAGATCGACGGGTGCGACGTTACGCCGCGAGGGCGCCGGCCTGCACGAGCGCCGCGCGAAGCAGTGGGTGGTGTGTCGCGAGCAGCGGAACCAGCGGCAGGCGCAGCTGGTTCCGCATACGTCCCATCATCGCGAGCATCGCCTTTGCCGGAATGGGATTCGACTCGATAAAGGCGGCATGCGTGACCGGCGCCAGCACGGCATCGAGACGCCGAGCGTCCGCCAGATCGCCACGCGCCATTGCCTCGCAGAGAGCCGACATCACGGCCGGAACAACATTGGAAATCACCGAGATGACGCCGTCGCCTCCATGCGCCATGACACTGAGCGTGAGCCCGTCGTCGCCGGACAGCACGGCGAAATGCTCGGGTCGTTCACGAAGGATCTGCGTGATCTGCGCAAGGTTGCCCGATGCTTCCTTCACGGCGACGAAGCGCGGATCTGCCGCGAGTTCCAGACAGCTGCTGGCCTCGAGATTGATCGCCGTGCGACCGGGCACGTTGTAGATCACGATCGGCAGGTCGCACGCGTCGGCGATGGCGCGGAAGTGCGCGAGCATCGCACGCTGCGGCGGCCTGTTGTACATCGGCGTGACATGCAACAGGTGCGTGGCACCGATCGATTTCATCTCGAGCGACGTCGCGATCGCGCGCTGCGTATCGTTCGAGCCGGCGCCGGCAATCACCGGCACGCGCCCGTTCACTTGCTCCACGGTGATCTCGACCACGCGACGATGCTCCGCCGGCGCGAGCGTGACCGCCTCCCCCGTCGAGCCGCACGGTATCACCATGTGCACCCCTTCCGTGACCTGCCACTCGACAAATGCCCGGAGGGACACTTCGTCGATGGAACCATCCGCCAGGAATGGCGTGACGAGTGCGGTACCGCACCCGAAGAGCCGCTGCGCCATCGTCGTTCCGCGCTGAGAGGTCAGGACATCGCCTGGCTCGATGCCAGGACGTCACGCATCGTGTACACCCCGGGCGCGCGCGCGCCCGCGAGCCACCGGGCTGCCGTAAGCGCGCCGTCGGCGAACACGCGCCTATCGCGCGCCTCATGCACGAGACGAATCTGCTCGAAGGGAGCATCGAAGATGATCTCGTGCGTGCCCGGCACCGAGCCGGTGCGGACGCTGGTGATCGGCACCTCACGCCCGAGCCCCTCGCGCAAACGGTCGGCGATGGCGATGCCGGTTCCCGAGGGCGCATCGAGCTTCGCCATGTGGTGCGTCTCGATCACGTGCGCGTCGAACCCAGACACCTGTCGCGCGCGTTGGGCCGCGTCTTCCGCCATCGCGAGAAACAGCTGCACGCCGATGCTGAAGTTTGGCGACCACAGGGCGGCACACTGTGCCTCACGCGCCGCGGCCTCGACCGCCGGCAATTGCGCCGACCATCCGGTGGTGCCGATGACCACAGGGCACCGCACACCAAGCAGCACGATGGCGTTGGCTACCGACGACTCCGGCGTCGTAAACTCGATGGCGACCTGCGCGCCGTGCAGATCGGCGGCCGTGATCCCGTTCGACATCTCAGCCGCATCAAGGCGAGCCACGACCGTGCAGCCCCGCTCGGGAGCCAGCGCGTCAAGCGCGTGCCCCATGCGTCCCATGCCGATCAGCGCCACGCGCACCGGCAGACCGACGGTCGGTGCGCCGACTGTGGATGGGATGCTCATGACGACCGCTCGAAGAATGCGGCGTGCAGTCGCTGCATGGCCGGCACTACCTGCTCGTCGTCGATCACCAGTGTGAAGTTGATACCGGTGGCACTGAGCGACGCCATGTACACCGGAATCGGTCCGAGGGCGATCAGCGCGTCGGCGATCGCCCGGCTGCCGTCGGCAATCCCGGCGCCGACAATGGCCACGATGCCGCTACGACGTTCCACCGCCACGTCGCCGAACGCCGCGAGATCCTGCAGAATGGCGCCAAGATTCGTGGCATCGTCGAGCGTCACCGACACCGACACTTCTGAGGTCGTCACCACGTCAACGGAGGTGCGATGCGTTTCGAACACCTCGAACACACGACGCAGGAAGCCCGGTGCCAGCAGCATGCGCGAGGAGCGAAGCTTCACGAGCGTCGTGCTGCGCTTGCCCGCGATCGCACGCACAGGAAGTCGGGGGGCGTCGAATGCGATCATGGTACCCTTCCCTTCCGGCTTGCGCGAATTGAACACGAACACCGGGATACCACGCTGCACCGCCGGCGCAATCGTGGCGGGATGCAGCACTTTCGCGCCGAACGCGGCAAGTTCCGCCGCCTCGTCGAAGCTGATCCGCTCGATCAGCTGCGCACCGGGAATGACACGCGGATCGGCCGTCAACATGCCGTCCACGTCCGTCCAGATCTCGATCGCCGTCGCGTCGATGGCCGCCCCGATCAGCGACGCCGTATAGTCCGACCCACCGCGGCCCAGCGTCGTGGTCACGCGCCCGGGTGCCGACCCGACAAAGCCGCCCATCACAGGAATCTTTCCCTGCTGCAGGAGCGGGAGGAGATGTTCCTGCGTCGCGAGCGCGATGGCCTCGACATCGGGCTCGGCGCGCGTGAAAAAATCGTTTGTCTTCATCACATCGCGCGCATCGATCCAGACGGACGGATACCCACGCTGTCGGAATGCCGCGGCGACGATCTGCGACGAGAGCAGCTCGCCGATCGCCGCCACCGTATCGAGTGAGCGCGGCGTGAGATAACCCAGCGTCCGGAAGGCTTCCGCCAGATGCGCCAGCTCATCGAAGCTGGCGCTGATCTCGAGGGCCAACTCGACGGCTTCCGGCGCACCGCCCAGCAGCGCCTGTACCTCGCGCAAATGGCGATCGCGTAGCTGTTCGACCAGCTGCAGCGCGCCGAGCAACTCACCACCCGCCGCCTTGTGCGCGACATCGAGCAGGACGTTGGTGGCGCCACCCAGCGCCGAGACCACCACCACTGGACCGCTGGACTGCTTGCTGACGATGACGTCGACCACGCGGTTGATCGCGGCGGCATCGGCCACCGAGGTGCCGCCGAACTTGGCGACGATCACGACGCGACCAGCCCGTCGAGCTGACCGGTGGTCACCAATAGTTCGGCGTTGAGTATCGATCCGCCGGCGGCACCACGCACCACGTTGTGCGCCATGGCGACGAGTCGCAGGTCGAACAGCGTGTCCGCGCGCACGCGGCCAATAGTCACGGCCATGCCGTTGCCGGCGTTGACATCGCGACGCGCTTGCGGCCTATCCTGCTCGTCGCGCACGATCAGGGCCGGCACTGGCGCCGACGGCAGTCCCTGCACGGCGGAGAAGCCCTTCCAGGAGCGCAACGTCTCGAGGGCTTGCTCCGGCGTTGGCGCGCGTTCGAAGGCGACCGACATGCACACGGTGTGGCCGTGTTCAACCGCGACGCGGTTGGCATGCGCACTCGTTACGATGGGCGCGGATACGATCGTCTCGCCGTTGTACGTGCCGAGCAGCTTCACGAGTTCCGTCTCGATCTTCGGCTCTTCATCGCCAATGTACGGAATGACGTTGCCAAGGATGTCGAGCGACGGCACGCCCGGATACCCGGCGCCCGACACGGCTTGCATGGTGGTGATAAACACCTTCGTGACACCGAACGCCGCATGCAACGGCGCCAGCGCCAGTGCCGCGACGGTGACCGCGCAGTTCGCGTTGGTGACGATGCCTCCGGGCCATCCGCGGTTGGCGCGCTGCTGGGTGAGCAGCTCGAGGTGATCCCCGTTCACTTCGGGAATCACGAGCGGCACGTCGGATTCCATCCGGTAGTTCTTCGCGTTGCTGAGCACGAGCCGCCCTGCGGCCGCAAAGGCAGCCTCCACCTCACCGGCGACCGACGAGTCGAGCGCAGAGAACACGATTGGCGCGCTCACCTGCTCCGGCGTGCACGCTTTCACCTCGAGACCAGCGACCGCCGATGGCATCGTGCCTTCGAGCCAACGGGTCGCGGTGGCGTACGATTTGCCGGCGCTGCGCTCCGAAGCTGCGACTTCGACGAGATCGAACCAGGGGTGGCCTTCGAGCAGGCGGATGAAGGCCTGGCCGACGGCGCCGGTCGCGCCGAGAACGGCGACCGGCCAGCGTGTCACGGGCGTGTTCATGCGAGCAGAGTGCGGACGATTCGTTCGTAAGCGCCGACGGACGCTTCGAGTTCCACCACATCGATGTATTCGATGGGCGTGTGGGCCACGTGGATGGATCCCGGGCCGAACAACAGCGGCGTCCCCCAGCGATCGAGTAGCGGGATGTCGCTCGTGTATGCAACGGGCATCACCTCGAAGCCGTTGAGCACGTGGAAATACTGCGCAGGGATGTGCGAGCCCCAGATCAACTCGGCGCGTGTGCCTGCCCACTCGGTGAACGCCTGCTTCACCGGGGCAATGTCGCCAACGAGGCGAATCATGATCTCGGCTTCAGCGAGTCCCGGGACGATGTTGGCCTCGGTGCCCGCGCGCAGGACGCCGATGTTGTAGGTGGTCTCGCCGAGAATGGGATCGACGGGAAGCTCCAGATCGCGCAGTTGCGGGAGCAGATCGAGCAGCGGTTCGAGCGCGCTGCTGCCCAAGTGCGCATAGGCGGAGTGCGCCTCGCGTCCGCGCACCCGCACGATGACGCGCTGCGCGCCTTTGCAACCCGACGCGAGCTTGCTCTCAGTCGGCTCGCCATTCACCAGGAATCTGCTGGTGGCTGGCAGGCGGTTCGCGGCGCGCGCGCCTGGCGACCCTTTCTCCTCACCGACCACGAAGAGCAAGTCGACGCGCTCCTCGCCTGCATCGGCTAATCGCTGGGCGGCGATCATCATGGCCGCCGCGATGCCTTTCGCATCGGAGGACCCGCGACCGTAGAGCCGATTGCCCTCGAGTCGAGGCGGTACGTAGGGCGGAACGGTGTCGAGGTGCGTGGAGAGCGTCACCCCGCCACCGCGGAGGGTGGCCCAGACATTCGAGCGACCCGGCTCGACTTCCTGGAGTGACACGTTCCAGCCACGCGCGATGAGCCAGCGCGCGACGAGATCCACCGCGTCCCGTTCGCGGCCGGTGGTGGATTCGACGGAGAGTAATTCGGTAGCGAGCGTGACGACGTCGGACATAGCCGAAACATACAATCGACGCCGCTCGCCTCCTACTGCATGAACTCGGCGATCGTCTTAGACAGCGTCGCGTCGTCCATGTCGTCGTCCCAGCCCGGGGCCACCAGTGCAATCACCCGCTCGGCCCCTGAGTTGCACTCGATCGCCACCGTGTCGGCGGGGAGCGCCGAGGCCGCGTCGCGCTGATCGACCGGCACTTCCGGCAATTCGAGGCAAATCCATGTGGTACCGCGCGGGTCGCGCACTGTTCGCATCTGGGCTCCAGGCCATTGGGAGTACTCGGTCTACGCGAAAATCTCGCACGGGCGACGACATACAGCGCGCGTGAGAGTGACGACGGCAACGTACCCGGAGCGGGACTCGAACCCGCACGCCTTTGTGAGGCAGGAGATTTTAAGTCTCACGCGTCTACCGGTTTCGCCATCCGGGTATCGCGCCGTCGTCGGCTCCCCGTCGCAGTACGACCGCACTGCGATCGTACTGCGCGGGTGATCCTCAGAGCTTAGTGCGCCCGGCGGTGCAACGCAAAACGGGAACGCCGAAGCGCTCCCGTTTTACGACACTGCAGGGTGCCGTGTGCACCAGCAACACCGATCAGAGCGGGAAACGGGACTCGAACCCGCGACCCCAACCTTGGCAAGGTTGTGCTCTACCAACTGAGCTATTCCCGCACAGACCGGATTTTAGCAGGGTGGCCTGACGCGGACAAGCGGCGCGAGGCAATCACGCCCGAAGTCCCAGTGCGTGTGCGGCGTACCAGACGGTGTGAGCCAGGAGTCCGGCCAGCGCGGCGTCACCGCCATTGCTGAGCGCACGTCCCTCGGCATCCACGAATTCGGCGGCGATCCCGTTGTCGAGGGGTGCCCGACGGAGCCACGCCAACACCTCCTGTGCCTCCGGGCCCAGTAGACGCGCGATCTGCGGTAACAGCGCCGTCGCTTCGGGAGCGGCACCCTCGGCGCGCAGCGCGCGGACCGAGCGGCGATACAGCGAATCATCCCGATCGAGGGCTTCGTAGAGCGGTAACCAGAGCAACGAGCCGACGGCATCGTCGTCGAGCGACGCGTTGCCCGTGAGGTCGACTGCGACGGCCAGCCGCGCCTTCTCACCGCGATCGACGGCAAAATGCCGTCGGATGGCCGCGCGTACGGCGGCCGGGTCTTCGACGCCCGCCGCCGCTTCCTCGTCGAGGGTCCGGCGAAACACATCCAAGGCGAGGGCAACGACCGCGTTCCCGTGCAACGTGAAGGGATACTTGGCGGGCGCGCCCGAGGGCATCACTTCGGTGGAATACAGCGGAACCCGTTCATCGCGGCGCGCCGTGATGTCCTCCGATGCGAGATACAACGTATCCGCGACGACAGGATCCTCCACGATCTGGTCGTCCTCCGAGTCGCGGATGTAGCGATCGGTGGCAATGGCAAACGCCGCCGGCCCCTCAATGCTGAATCCCGGCTGAAACAGTGTGCCGTCGATGTAATGCACGCCCTGACCGGGGGCGTAGCCATGCAGCTCGCAGGCGCGCACCAACAGTTCACGCGCCAAGCCCGTATCGGCCAACTGGACCGCGGGGAGCGTCCACATCAGCGCTTCCCAGTCGCGAACCGTGCAGCCCATCGAGTGCCAGGGAGCCCGCGACCGCACGAGGTAATAGTGTGCATCATCGAGGCCGCGCCCCACGCCGTAGAAGTACGCGAACAGCAAATTCCGGTTTACGATGCGATCCATCACATCGCTGCCGGTCGTCTGTTCGAGCGCCGACAGCGCTTCGCGGGTCGCCGTCAGCAACGCACGCCATCCGCGGCGCCGTAACACCGCAACCGTGGCCTGCGCCCCGTCACGCTCGGGGCCGACCGCAATGTAGAACGCGGCCTGCACGGCTCCATTCGCCGGCGCGATGAGTGTGCGCCGAATGGCGAACGGCCGGGAATCGCGCGAGGCTTCGGTGGGAACCTCGAGTGTCGCGGGTCCGTCGCTGCCGATCGCGATGGCGGCAAGACCCGGAATCGCCGCCCCCTCGAGCAACACCACATCATCGGGACCAATGCTGACCAGATGGTCGTCGTCGAAGGGGCGCGGGGTCCGCACGCGCTGCTGGCGATGGCCTAGTGCTCCCTCGAGCGCGATCTCCAAATCGACGTCAGTCGCCCCACGATTCTCCACGGCGAACGTGTACACGGCGCCCGCCATGTCGGCGTCGCGGCCGTACGGCGCAAAGATGGTCCCGCGCACGACCAGGGAGCCGATCGTGCAGGTGAACGTCGGCAGCCAGCCCACCGCACGCTCCCAGGCGATGCCTTCGGCCGCGAGCACACGGACATTTCCGTCCACACGCAACACCGGCCCCATGAGCGGGGTACCCTGCCCCGACATGAAATCCGGCGATCCGGCGAACTCGATCGCGGCCCGTGCTCCACGATGCAGCAGCCCGACCGCGTGAATCGCGCCGTCCGTCGGGTTGATACAAGGCAGGGTCAGCCAGTGATTTCCGGTGAGTTGCCAAGGGACAGGAGGAAGATGCACAGCACGCTCTCAAGTGACGGGACGAGGGGTTTCGTTGACGCCCCCTCTGATCAGGGCTAATCTAGCCGGTTCGGCGCACGACGCTTCCGACCGATGCCTGACGAGGGCGTCCGGCTGAGACGCGCTGCTTCACCTCGTACATGACAACTCGCCTTGGCCTTACACCGATTGCCGTCCGCGTTTCGCTTCGCCGTTTCGCTCCGCACGCTGGTCGCCTTCGGCGGTGCACTGCTGGCCGGCGCTGTCGCGCGACCGCGCTCCGTACATGCGCAGACCGTGGCGGGGCTCGGGGATGACGCGATTCCCCTGCCGAAGGGGAGCAAGCGGTTCCTGATCTCGGGGCTGTGGAATGACTGGGATGCCGTGTATGCGCCGACCGCGAGTGGCGGCACGACCACGCGGCCGCTCTTCGCGTCATTGGCCACGTCGCAGGCGGGCGTGGCGATTTTCCCCCAGCTCGTGTCCGCCGAGGCGGGCGTCCGAACGCTGACCGGCCAGTCTGCGTTCGCGCTTTCGCTTGGCGCGCTCGACGCTGCCGGCGAAGTGCGTCAGAGCATTGCCCCACTTGGTGTGAGCCTCGGACTGACGCGCCGCTTGTCGTTGCGGCTCCTCGTACCGTACGTCGAGTCGCGCGATGTGTCGCAGCTCCTGCTGAATCGCGTGGGCTCAACGGCGAATGTCGGCATAAACCCCGCGTATGCGTCGGGTACAGGCGCCGCGGCGCGTTCCGCGAACGGTGCGGTGCTGTCACAACTCGATCTGGCGCGGACGCAGCTCACCGCCGAGATCGCTCGGTGCGCATTAGGGACAGCCACCGGATGCGACGCCATCCGCGCCAACGGCGCCGCCGCGCAGTCATTGCTGATCCGCGCCGGAACAACGCGCACCACCATTGCGTCGGTGTACGGCGATGCGACGAAGGGAGGCGCGCCGGTGGTCCCGATCGATAACGGGAGCGCACAAGCCGCGGTGCGGACCACGATCGCCACCCTGCGCTCCGAGTTCGCCGCCTTGGGGATCACCAACATCGTGGAGGGAGCCGCACCCGCTGGCGCCACGACCGTCTACGGCCCGGGCGGCATGACGCGCATCGTCAGTGACACGGCGTGGAAGCTGGGCTACACCCGACTGGGCAACACCCGTCGCGCCGGTATCGGCGACATCGACCTCACGGCGTCATACCTGTTGTTCGACAGCTTTCAGGCGGATCAAGTACGTCGATTGCTGACGCCGTCGCGCGGCGTACGCAGTATGCTCACCGCCGGCTGGCGCTTTGGCACCGCGGGCGCTGACCGTACCGACGATCCGTTCGATGTGCCGATCGGCGAGGGCGCGAACGCGCTTCTGGTGCGCAGCACCACGGATCTCGTGCTGACGAAGGCCTTCTGGATGAGCACGACGGTACGTGCGGTCAAGCCGCTGTCCGACCAGATCGCTGTGGCGCTCCCCTTCCGAACCGACGCAAACGTCTTCGACGCATTCACCGTGGGAACGGCCACGCGATCCCTGGGCACCCGACTCGAGCTCGAGGTCGCACCGCGCGTGTCCATCGGACAGTTCTTCGGACTCTCCGCCGCCTATCTGGTTCGACGATGGGGGGCCGACCGGTACGAGGGCGGCGATCCAATGTCGAGCGCGACGCTCATGAGCGATGTTGCGATGCCGTCGCGCACCATGCAGGCGGCCGCATTCGGCGCGAGCTTCTCGACGCTGGCGAGCTATGTGCGCGGTCGTTCCCGCTTCCCCGCCGAAGTCATTTATTCGCACACCATTCCGGTGTCGGGCTCGGGAGGGACGGTTCCGTCGGCCACCAGCGACCGGCTCGAACTTCGGATTTATACGGGCTTTCCGCGTCGCTGACGCACCGGGGCCGCGTTTGGCGACCCGTTGCTATCCTCATCCTCACCGCGCTCCAGCAGTTCCCGCGCATGTGCCCGGCTGATCTCACGCTCGGCGTCGCCGCCCAGCATGCGCGCAATCTCGATCACGCGCGGCTCGTCGCGAACGACCGTGGTATCCGCTGTGGTGACCGTACCGATCGCGCTCTTGCGCACGACGACGTGATGATGCGCGCGAGCGGCGATCTGGGCGAGATGCGAAATGGCAAGCACCTGGTGATGCTTGGCCACCCGTCGCATGAGCGCACCGACTTGCCACGCCACCGCGCCGCCGATGCCGGCATCCACTTCGTCGAACACCAGAGTCGGCACCTGCTGCAGGCGCGCCAGCACGGTGCTGAGCGCCAGCATCACGCGCGCAAGCTCTCCGCCCGACGCGAGACGTCCCAGCGGACGCGCCTCGCCGCCGGCATTCAGCGCGGCCACGAAGGTGACCTGCTCCGCCCCGAACGCGCCGATCTGGTCGACCGGCGTGAGCACCACCTGCAAGCGTCCCTCGGGCATACCGAGTTCGGGCAATAGCTGCGTGACCGCACGGGCGAGCTGCTGCGCGCCCGACTGCCGGCGGCGCGTCAGTTCGGCCGCGGCTTCCACCAGCGCACCTTCCGCTGCCGCGCGCGCATCCGCGATGGCGGCGAGATCGAGCGTGCCGCCGTCCACCAGATCGAGTTCGGCGCGGGCCTGCGATCCCGTATCGATCACTTCCTGCAGCGTAGGCCCGTGCTTCCGCATGAGCGACAAGAGCTGATCACGACGCCGCTCCAGCGTGCGCAGCCGCGACGGATCGGCCTCGATCGACTCCGCATACGTTTCAAGCTCACGGACCAACTCATCGAGCGCGTAGACAGCGGCGTCGAAGCCGACCTGCCAGCGTCCGGTGTCAGGATCGATGCGCTCGAGCGAGACCAGCGCACGACGCACGCTCGCGAGACGCGTGAGCGCCGCGCGTTCATCACCGGAAATCGCGGTCGCGGCCTGCGCCGCTAGCGTCTGCAACTCTTCGGCGTGCGACAGGCGTCGGATCTCGCCATCGAGCGTCTCGTCTTCACCGACCACCGGATTCGCGTCATCGATCTCACGCGCAACGAAACGCAGATAGTCCGCGCGTTTGGCCGCATCCTGACGGCGCACGTCAAGCTCGCGCTCGCGGGATCGCAGCGCGCCGAGTTGCGCGAATGCGTCGGCGACGCGCGCCCGAATGTCGAGCGCGCCGGTAAAGGCGTCGAGTACATCGCGTTGATGTTCAGCATCGACCAGCTGCCGCGAGTCATGCTGTCCGAGTACGCTCACCAGCTGCGCCCCAACCTCGGCCAGCACGGCCGCGGTCACCGGTGACCCGTTGATCCACGCGCGCGATCGCCCGTTGCTGCCGATCTCGCGCTTGAGCACCAACGTGTCCTCGTCGGCGTCGATACCACGCTCGTCGAGCATCGCCCGCAACGCTGGCATGGATCCCGGCTCGAATACGCCCTCAACGGTTGCCTTGTCGGCACCGCTGCGAACGCGGTCGGTCGCGGCGCGCTCGCCCAGCAGCATGCCCAAGGCCCCGACGATGAGCGACTTCCCGGCGCCCGTCTCGCCCGTCAGCACGTTCAGCCCCGCCGCCAGCGGCAACGCCACCGTGTCGATCACCGCCACGTTGCGGATGCGCAGCTCGACGAGCATGCCCTACCTCCTCAAATCGTCTCGCCGTCGCGCTCGGACAGTCCGCCCCACCCGAGCTTCCGGCGCAATCGCGTAAAGAACGTCGTGCCCGGAAAGCGCACAATCTGTACCGCACTGCGCGCCTTGCGGACGACCAACGTCTCACCACCGGTGAACGTAGTCCCGACCTGCCCGTCGATCGTCACCAAAAGTTCTTCAGGCCCATCATCCGCACGCACTTTGACCTCGACATGAGGTGGCAGCACCAGCGGCCGCATGGCCAGCGTGTGCGGTGAGACCGGCGTCAGGACGATGCTTTCCACGGTCGGCACGACGATCGGCCCGCCTGCGGACAGCGAGTAGCCCGTAGAGCCGGTCGGCGTAGACACCACCAGCCCATCAGCCGAGTACGACCCAATGGCTTCGTCGTCCACGAACACCGTGAACTTCACCACGCGCGCGAAGCCGCCCTTGTGCAGGACAACGTCATTCAACGAGAGCCAGCTGCACCGTTCGACACCATCACGATCGAGCGCACACGACTCGAGCGCCATGCGCGGCTCGGAGACGAAATCCCCGGCCGCAAAGCGGCGTACGCCTGTTTCGAACTCTTCACCGCTGCACGCCGTGAGAAAGCCGAGTCGACCGAGATTGATCCCGAGAATCGGCACCGTGCGGCCGTTCAAGAATCTCGCGCCGCGCAGGAGCGTACCGTCCCCGCCGAGCGTGAAGAGCGCGTCGACCTGCTCGGGCGTCTCGAGCTTTTCCCCCTCCTCAGCAATCTCCCAGAGATCCTGTTCGAAGAGCAACGTCAGCCCGAGGTCCGGCGCGATGTCGAGCAGTGTGCCGAGGATCGCAGGAAGTCCGACGTATCCCTTGTGGCCGATGACGCCGACGCGCATCAACCGGCGAGTGCTTCGGATTCGTGCAGCGCGCGCACGCGATCCGCGATGCCAGCCGGGTCGAGTCCGAGCGACGACAGTTGCTTCTGCCGTGGCGCGGAGTAGATGATGCGATCAGGTACGCCGTGCACCGCCGTGCGAACCGTCGGTGCCTGTCGGTGAATGACCGAGCTGATGAATGCGCCGAATCCATTCACGACCGTACCCTCCTCAACCGTGAGCACGTGCGTGTGGCTGGCGAGAATCGCGTTCAACGTGACTTCATCGTACGGCTTGAGGTAGCGGCAGTTCACGACGGTCACGTCCATGCCGTCCGCGGCCAGCAGGTCGGCGGCAGCGAGCGCCTGATTCACCATCGTACCAACGGCGAGAATCGCGACATCACGGCCATGACGTAGCACTTCCCAGGTCGCGTACGGCGTAGCGGCGATCTGCGACATCGCGCCAGGAATGTCGGGCGAGGCATCACGCGGATAGCGCAACGAAAACGGCCCATCCGTGTGGTCGACGGCAGCGCGCAGCAGTCCGAGCATCTCGGCACCGTTCTTCGGCGCGGTCACCGTCATGCCCGGAATCGTGAGCATGTACGCGATATCGTAGAGACCCATGTGCGTCTCGCCGTCTTCGCCAACGAGTCCCGCGCGATCCATCGCGAACACCACCGGCAGCTTCTGGAGCGCCGCATCGTGAATGATGTTGTCGTAGCCGCGCTGCAGGAACGTGGAGTAGATCGTCACGATCGGACGGACGCCGCGCGTCGCGAGACCGGCCGCGAACGTGACGCCGTGTCCTTCGGCGATACCGACATCGAAGAAGCGCTCGGGGAATGCCTTGGCAAACGGCACCGTGCCGGTACCGGTCGGCATGGCCGCGGTGATCACGGCGATGTCCTTCCGCTCGTCACCGAGTTCGGCGAGGCCCTTACCGTAGACCGTGGTGTACGCGGGATTCGCCGTGGACACCGCCAGCTGCTTGCCGGTGGCCGGGTCGTGGCCGGGCGGCAGGGCATGCCACTTCTCCCCGTGATCGCCAGCCGGGAATCCTTTGCCCTTTTTCGTGATCACGTGCACCAGTCGCGGCGTATTCATGGCACGCACGGCCATGAACGTTTCCAGCAATGCGTCCAGATCATGTCCGTCGATCGGGCCGAAGTAGCGGAAGCCGAGCTCTTCGAAGAGCACGCCGGGCGTCAGCAGCGACTTCACGCTTTCTTCCCACTTCCGCACCAGCGTGCTTACGCCGGCGAAGGGCGCCGGTGCGTTGTCGACGATGTCACCGATGCGCGAGCGCAAGCGGTTGTAGAGCGGGTTGCGCTGAATGCTCGTGAGATATTTGTGCATCGCGCCGACGTTCGGCGCGATCGACATCTCGTTGTCGTTGAGCACCACGATGATGTCGCGATCCGAATGGCCGGCGTTGTTGAGGCCCTCGTAGGCCAGTCCGGAGCCCATCGAGCCGTCGCCGATAATCGCGGCCACTTTGAACTGCTCGCCAAGCACGTCGCGTCCAGCGGCCATTCCCAGCGCCGCCGAAATCGCGGTGGCGGCATGACCGGCGCCGAAGGTGTCGTATTCGCTTTCGGTGCGCTTGAGGAAGCCGGACAATCCGCCTTCCTGTCGCAGCGACTCCATGTCCGCGTTCCGTCCGGTCAGCAACTTGTGCGGATACGCCTGATGTCCGACGTCCCACACCAGCTGATCCTTCGGAGTTTCGAAGACGGTGTGCAGCGCGATCGTCAACTCGACCACGCCGAGACCCGCGCCGATGTGGCCGCCGGTGCGTGAGCAGACGTCGATCAGGCGCTCGCGTATGTCCTGCGCGAGAGTGCGAAGCTCGTCGCGCGACAGGCCGCGCAGATCCGCGGGTGAGTTGATGCCTTCGAGAATTGACATGACGGAGTCAGGATGTGCGTCGCGGCAGACATCCGCGGCGATCAGGTACGACCAGCAGGTACGGGGAAATGCGAAACGGCAGCAATACGGACTTCTCGACCACCGGCGCCAGCCTACGAACGCCGTTCCACGATATAGCGAGCCAACTGATCGAGCGTGGGCGTGAGCAGCCCCTCGTCCGCCAGGCCACGACATCCTTCTTCGACCAACGCCACAGCACGCTCAATCGCTCCATCCACACCCAGCAGGGCCGGATAGGTGCTCTTGTGCAGGGCAATGTCGCGCCCGGCCGTCTTTCCCAATTGGTCCGTTGTCGCCGTGATGTCCAGCACATCGTCGGCGATCTGAAACGCCAGACCGATGGCCGCACCGTACTGGGCGAGCGCCCGACGGCGCGACTCGGGCGCCAGCGCGGCTCTTGCCCCCAGCGTGACGGACGCCATGATCAGCGCACCCGTCTTGAGGCGGTGCACGCGCTCCAGCGCCTCGAGGGTAAGGTGCACACCTTCGGCCTCGAGATCGAGGAGCTGTCCGCCGATCATCCCCCCGGCACCAGACGCGTCCATCAGATCGCGCACGATATCGCCCGAGACGGCGTCGGAAAGTCCCATCGCTTTCGAGGCGTGCCACGCGCTGCGCGCTGCCATCGGCACCATCGCCAATCCGGCCGCCGTCGCCACGGAAACCCCGTAGACCCGGTGCACCGTGGGCCGGCCACGCCGGACGTCATCGTCGTCCATGCACGGCAGGTCGTCGTGTACCAGCGAGTACGCGTGGACGACCTCGACCGAGGCGGCGAGATCTTTGGCATCGCCGGCCCCGCCACAGGCGCGGTAGGCCTCCATCAGCAGGATGGCGCGTAGCCGCTTCCCTTCCCCGAGGAGCGAGTACCGGATCGCCTCGGCGGTCAGCGGCGCGATCTCGCCGAGCCAGCGTGCGCAAAATGCGTCGAGCGCCTGCTGCACCGCGGCGCGTTCGGTCGCAAACGACGGCGCCGACGTCTCGGTACTGGTTCCGACCGGCGTCATCGCGTCAGCCGCCCAGCTCGACGACCGAGAACGACCCGTCGGCCGCCTCGACCAGCTGCTGTACACGGGCATCGACCATCTTGAGCGCCTCACCCGCCGTACGCAGATGCGTGATGCCCTCCTCGAAGAGGCGAAGTGCCTGTTCGAGATCGACGTCGTTGCGTTCGAGCTCGCGCACGATCTCCTCCAGGCGGGTCAGTGACTGTTCGAAGCTCATACGCCCTCCTCAGATGGAAATCCCGGAACCGACTCGGGGAGCGGACGCCCCGCCCCTGCGATCGCCGACACGATGCCGTCCCGCAGCCACAGGTCAAATGGGGCACCCGGCACGAACTGATCCCGTCCGCTCAAAGTAGCGCCCTCGGGCGTTCGCGCCACCGCAAACCCACGCGCTAACGTGCTCAATGGCGAGAGCGCGTTGAGCTGACCGGCGAGTGACTCCACGCGGGAACGACGGCGCTCCACGATGCGCGTCGCCGCGAGCCCCAACCGCTTCTGCACCTGTGCCAGCGCGGCGATGGCGCGCTCCTCACGCCGCCTCGCCGCCGCCGCCAGTCGACTACCGAGCGACTCGACCCGGGCGATGACTTCACGACGCGACGGAACCGCCAGCTCGGCCGCCGCCGACGGCGTTGCCGCGCGGACGTCGGCAACCAGATCACAGATCGTCACGTCCACCTCGTGGCCGACGGCCGAGACTGTGGGGATCGGACACGCCGCCAGCGCCCGCGCTACGCGCTCGTCGTTAAAGGCCCACAAATCCTCCCGTGCCCCCCCACCGCGCCCGATGATGAGCACGTCGGCGTCCTGCCACCGGCTCACGCGCTCGATCGCGGCCACCAGCGATTCCGGCGCGCCCTCGCCCTGCACCTTGGCGGCCACGATCACGATCTCCACGTCGGCGCTGCGGGCTCGCGCGACGGTGATGATGTCGTGCATCGCCGCGCCATCGGGGCTCGTGATGACGGCGATTCGCCGCGGGAACGGCGGCAGCGCGCGCTTCCGGGCAGGATCGAGCAGGCCGTCCTTTTCGAGGCTGAGCCGGGTGCGTTCGAGCGCCTTTCGCCAGAGGCCATCCCCTTCGGCCTCGAGCGCGCGCACGGAAAATTGCAGGTCTCCACGCACGGGCCAGACCGTCATCTGGCCGTAGGCGAGCACCTGCATGCCGTCGTCGGGCGGCGCCGGAATACGCTTGGCGGCCGAACTCCAGATGACGCACTTCACCTGCGCCTCGGCATCGCGCAGGGCGAAATACCAGTGCCCGTTCCGGTGCGCCTTGAAATCACTGACCTCACCGCGCACCCACAATGGCGGGAAGGCGCCCTCGATCAGATCCTTGGCTGCACTGGTCAGCGTGTGCACGGCAATTGCCGACTCCGGCGCGCTTCCCGGTGCCTCGTCGGAGGGCACCGGTGGACCGTAACTCTGATATCCGCTCGTGCGGCGCCCGGCCACGAGACTCAGCTCACCGTGCGTTCGGCCGCACGCACGGTGTTGCGGAGCAACATCGCGATGGTCATCGGCCCGACACCACCGGGAACGGGCGTGATCCGCGACGCGACTTCTACGGCGCTCGCGAAATGCACGTCACCGCACAAGCGACTGCCCTTGGCGCGCGTGGCATCGGGCACGCTGTTCATGCCGACGTCGATCACCACCGCGCCGGGCTTGATCATGTCCCCCCTGATCATTTCAGCGCGGCCGGCCGCCACGATCAAGATGTCGGCGCGACGCGTGTGCGATGCCAAGTCTTTCGTGCGGCTGTGACAGACCGTGACCGTGGCGTCACCACCGGCCCGCGCCTGCACCAACAGCGCAGCCATCGGCTTCCCGACGATGTTGCTGCGACCGACCACCACCACTTCGGCGCCGCGCGTCTGCACGCCGCTGCGCAGTAACAGCTCGATCACACCCGCCGGGGTGCAGGACACGAAGCCGTCGGTGTGTCCAATCAGCAGCTTGCCGACGTTCTCCGGGTGGAAGCCATCGACATCCTTGTCGGGACGGATATGCCGGATCACCGTATCGGGATCGATGTGCTTCGGCAGGGGCATCTGCACGAGAATCCCGTGCACCGCCTCGTCCGCGTTCAACTGCGCCACGAGCGCGAGCAAGGCGTCCTGCGTCGTGTCAGCCGGGAGACGAATGGTGCCTCCCGTCATGCCGGCCTCGCGAGACGCCTTCTCCTTGGCTCCCACATAAGTCGCGCTGGCCATGTCGTCGCCAACAAGGACCACGGTGAGCCCGGGCACCACCCCATGCGCGCGCAACGCGACCACGTCGCGCGCCACATCGGCGCGCACGTTCGCCGCAATCGCTTTGCCGTCGATCAGTTCAGCGGGCAAAATCCACCGCCCGGCTCTCTCGAATGACCACGACTTTGATCTGCCCAGGATACTGAAGCTCGGACTCGATGCGACGCGCGATCTCTTCCGAAAGCGCTGTCATGCGCGTGTCGTCCACCTGTTCCGGCGTGACGACGACGCGAATCTCCCGGCCGGCCTGGATGGCGAACACTCGCTCCACACCGCGATAGCTCGACGCAATCTTCTCCAGTCCCTCCAGCCGCTTCACGTAGGTCTCGAAGGCCTCGCGCCGCGCACCGGGGCGAGAACCGGAAATGCTGTCGCCGGCCTGCACGAGCACCGACACTTCACTCTCGTGCGGCACGTCGTCGTGGTGGGCCGCGATACAATTCACCACCAACGGATTCTCTCCGTATTTGGTGGCGACTTCGACGCCGAGTTGCACATGGGTGCCTTCGTGCTCATGCGTGAGCACTTTACCGATGTCGTGCAACAGCGCGCCACGCTTCGCGAGCGCGACATCGAGCCCGAGTTCCGCGGCCATCATGCCGGCCAGCCACGCGACTTCCTTGGAGTGCGACAGAATGTTCTGGCCATAACTGGTACGCCACTTCATGCGGCCGATGAGCTTGATGAGCTCGGGGTGCAGTCCCGCCACTCCGACATCGTACGCGGCTTGCTCGCCGGTCTCGATGATCGCGACTTCGACTTCCTTGCGAGCCTTCGCGACCACTTCTTCGATGCGCCCCGGATGGATGCGCCCGTCGCTCACGAGCTTCTCGAGCGCGAGGCGCGCCGTCTCGCGACGGACCGGATCGAAGCAGGACACCACCACCGTATCCGGCGTGTCATCGATGATCACGTCCACACCGGTCGCCAATTCAAAGGCGCGGATGTTCCGCCCCTCGCGGCCGATGATACGTCCCTTCATCTCGTCATTCGGCAGGGATACAGCCGATACCGTGGTCTCGGCCGTGGTTTCGGCCGCGACACGTTGCACGGCGAGCGCCACGATCTTCTTGGCCTCCCGGTCCGCGTTGCGCTTGGCGGACTCGCGAATCTCGCGCAGCCGACTGGCCGCATCCGCCAGCGCTTCGTCCTCAAGCCGGCGAATCAGCTCGGCCTTCGCCTGATCCGCGCTGAGACCCGCCAACTGCTCGAGCTTGCGCCGTTCGTCAGCGACGAGTTTGTCGATTTCCTGTTCTTTTGACGTAGCGACCGCCTCTCGTCGCCCCAGCTCCGATCCCCGACGCTGCACTTCCTGCTCGCGGCTCTCGAGCGACTCGCGCGCACGATCCAGCTGGGCTTCGCGCTCGAGTACCCGCTTTTCCTCGCGTTCGAGCTCGACGCGGCGCTGCCGCACATCCTGCTCGTGCGACTCCCGCAGCTGGAGGACTTCCTCCTTACCGGCGACGATCGCGCCCCGCCTCAGCGTCTCCGCCTCGCGCTTCGCCTCATCGATGACGCGGACTGCACCCTCTTCGGCGACGACGAGGGCGCGCTGTTGCTCGGTCGTCTCCACTTTACGCCACGACTGTCGTCCGACAACGTACGCGACGACAGCCGCGATAAACCCAAGGGCGCCAACTAGCGCCGCTGCGGGAATCTCGCCCATGAGGATCTATGCTCCACCGCGGTTGATCGCGGGTTCTTGATCGTTTTCCAGCAGATCTATCGTGCGCACGGCACGGGCGACTATCACGATGCGCCGCGGCCGGCGGAGAGGGAGCGACCTCCGCTGCCGCGGCACAGGGGTGCGCGCATGCCATTGACTTTCAGAACGTACGGACGCGTCGGGGGACCCGCAACGGGGAGCACCAGACGACCACCGTCTCGCCCACGCATTGTCGGCTGACGGGCCGCTGCTCAGACCAGATTGCCGTCCTCGCCACGCTTGGCGGGAGGCAGCAGCGGTCGAATATCGGTGGCCAGCTGTTTGATGTCCGTGGTCAGCAACTCAACGGCCGAGCGTTCGCGGAACAGCTCGTCGGTGATCTGCAGCGCGGCCAGGATCGCCGCCTTTTGCGTTTCCATCGTGGAACTCCCGCCCATGATGGCTCGGATTGTCCGATCGACGTGTTCCGCCACCGCCTTGGTATGCTCCGGTGAGGCTTCGGTTCGAAGCGTGTACTCCTCGCCGACGATCCGGACTTTGACCACCAGCTTGCTGTCGATCATCGCTCCGCTCCGTGGCCGATCTGCTGACGGAGAAAGCGCACGCGCTCGCCCAGTTGGGTGGTTTTTTCCCCAGCCTCGGCGAGGCGGGTCCGCAGCCGCTCATTTTCACGGGCCAGTTCACTGTCGACCGCCTGCGGCGTGGCCGCCTCCGCCGCCGCCGCGAAGGCTGCCTGCACACGCACCACTTCCGCCCTGGCCAGCTCAGCTTTGGCCTCGAGCTCTCGAACCTTGGCTTCGAGCAGCGCCCGCGTCTGATTCGATCGCTGGGCATCCGCCCGCACCTCGATCAGTGTCCCGTCCCGCTCGGCCACCAGTTGTTCGAGTTCACGCGTGCGCGACTCAGCCGACAGCGCCCGCCGGCGGTACCCCGCCAGCTGGTCGCTGAGGTTACGAACGAGCGTATCGAGTTCGCGAAACGCGGCAGTTTCAGGACGCACGTGGACGGATACCGAGTTCCTTATCGAGGAGATCCAGCAGGCGGGCGCGCCGACCTTCGATTTCCTTGTCCCGCAGGGTGCGCTCCGGATGGCGGAACGTCAACCGCCAACCCAGGCTCCGATGCGCCTCTGGCACGCCGGCTCCGCGGAATTCGTCGAACAGCGCGACCTGCTCGAGCAGTTCACCACCGGCACGGCGCAGCGCCTGCTCGACCGTGGCGGCCGCGACGCCGTCCGGCACCAGCAGGGCCAGATCGATCTCGGCCGCTGGCGTGGTCGGGAGCGACGTGAATCGGATCCCGGCCGAGGCCGGAGATTCCCGCTCGATCGGAGCGGCCGTGTGTTCGTGGGCGCGCGGCGGCGCCACGTCGGCCGACGGCATCACACCCAAGACGACCTCGATACCGAATGCCTCACTCGCCCAGACCGGACGGTCCAGCGTGACCGCTTCGACCGTACCAACTTCCCCCAGGCCCTCGACCGCGAGCGTCCAGATGGCCGGCCCGGCGCCAGCCGTTGCTGTAGCCGCCTTGCCCGGGAACGCCGCGGCCAGCACGCGCACGGCGATCTCCTTCGCATCCCACACGTCGAACGCCGGCGGCTGTGGCTCGGTGAAATGGGCCGGACGACGACCGCCCATGATCAGCGCCGCGACGCGGACCTCCTCACGAGGAAGTCGGTCCGACGTGCCGATGAACACGTTTCCGACTTCGAACAGGCGCAGATTGCCCTGCATACGCGTGAGGTTGTACTCCGCACGACGGGCGAGCGTGTCGAGAATCGACGCGCGCAAGAACGGTTCGTCATCCGCCAGTGGATTGCGCACGCGCGGTGTGTGCTCGTTGCCGGTGCTGGTGAACGGCATCGGACGAGTCTCAGCGAGACCCATACCCACCAATAGATCGCGCACGCGACGACCGGCGAGATGCAACGGATGATCAGGTGCATTGCCCGGTCGGAACGGCCGCAGTTCGTCGGGCAGCGTGTCGAATCCCACCAGTCGCGCGACTTCTTCGATCAGGTCGACTTCGATGAGCAAGTCATGTCGCCACGTTGGCGGCGTGACGACCAACCCGTGGGCGTCCTCGACGATGGTACAGCCCAGCGACTCGAGGCGGTGGCGAATCTCCGACGGCGCGACGACGACGCCGAGCACGCGCGCGAGCCGCGACGGACGCACCGTCACCGCATTCCGCGCGGCCGTCGGCACGCCCACATCGATAAACTCGACCACCTGTCCATGGGCGACTTGCGCAATAAGTGCAGCAGCCGTGCGCGCCACCTCGAGCGTGTTGCCACCGTCCACACCGCGCTCGAAGCGATACGACGCATCGGTGGACAAATGCACGACACGACGCACGCGACGTACGAACCTCGGCTCGAACACGGCGACTTCCAACAGCACGTCAGTGGTCGACGCGGTGACTTCGCTGTCGAGGCCACCCATCACACCAGCCAGAGCGACTGGGCGTGCACCGTCGCAGATCACGGTGGTACCGGCCGCGAGCGCGCGCGAGGTGCCATCAAGGGTCACAATCGATTCGCCATCGACCGTTGGCCGGACTACGATGCCTTTGCCCGACAGCTTGGCGAGATCGAAGGCATGGACCGGCTGTCCGAGGCCGTGTAGCACATAGTTCGTGGCATCGACCACGTTGCTGATGCTGCGCTGGCCGATGCTCTCCAGACGCTGGCGCAGCCAATCGGGACTCGGCCCGACCTGTACGCCGGTGATCACGGCCGCAACGTACCGCGGGCAGCTGACGGCATCGTCGATCCGTACGGTCGCGTGCGCGCCGGCAGCACTCGACGGCGCACTGTGCACCGGCACGTTCGGCGCCGCCGGCGAGATCTCGGCCGGTCGCTCGGACATCGGCACGCCCAGCACGGCGGCGACTTCGCGCGCCACGCCGACGTGCGATAGAAGATCAGGGCGGTTCGGCAACACGTCGAGATCCAATCGGGCATCGGCGATCGGCAGCACGTCGAGCAGCGCCGTGCCCGGCACCGCGTCGGTCTCGAGCGCCAGGATGCCGTCGTGCTCCTGACCAAGGCCGAGTTCCCGCGACGAGCAGAGCATGCCGTTGCTCGTCTCCCCGCGAATCTTGCGCTTTTCGATCTTGAGGCCACCCGGCATGACCGTGCCAGTCCGTGCGAAGGGATACTTGGTGCCCACGACGACATTTGGCGCGCCGCAGACGACATCGAGCAGCGTCCCACTGCCGTCGTCTACCTTGGTCACCCAGAGATGATCGGAATTGGGATGCCGACCCGCTTCGACGACCTGCGCGACGACGAACGACGCGAGTTCGGCACCCAGCCGCTCGATGTTGTCGAGCGTGACGCAGTGGCGGCTGAGCGCATCGCCGATGTCCTGCGCGGAGCGCGTGTGCGGCACGAACTGCTTGAGCCATTCATGAGAAACGATCATCGCGCGAACTGCTCCAGGAAACGGACGTCGGAATCGTACAGCACGCGGATGTCGCTGATGTCGTAGCGCGACATCGCGATGCGCGCCGGTCCCATACCGAACGCCCATCCCATGAACTTCTCGCTATCGAGTCCCGCGTCATCGAGCACGTGCGGATGCACCATGCCGCAGCCCAGAATCTCGACCCAACGCAGGCCCTTTCCGTCGTTCAGATCGACCTCGACATCCATCTGCGCGCCGGGTTCGACGAATGGAAAATACGAGGGGCCGAAGCGCACGCGACGCGAGGCCCCGTAGAAGCGACGAGCGAACTCGGCAAGCGTGGCCTTGAGATCCACGAAGGAAATACCTTCATCCACAGCGAGTCCTTCCAGCTGCATGAAGGCCGGCGCGTGCGTCGCATCGAAAAAGTCGCGGCGATACACCTGCCCCGGCGCGAGCACTCGCACCGGTGGCTTGTACTGCTGCAGTGTGCGTACCTGCACGGGCGACGTATGCGTGCGCAGCAACGTGTCCTTGCCGAGATACAACGTGTCGTGCAGCTCCATCGCCGGATGGTCAGGCGGGAAGTTGAGCGCACCGAAGTTGTACCACTCCGTCTCCGCTTCCGGACCGAGCGCGATCGTGAATCCGAGTTCGCGGAAGATCTCGCAGATCTCGTCGATTACGAGCGTGACCGGATGCAGCGAGCCACGCCACACACTGCGCGCCGGCATGGTCGCATCGAACGTCGAGGCACCGGCTGCCGAGGCCTGTCGCGCCGCGAAGACGTCGAGTGCTTCCTGCATGCCCTGCTTGAGCGTATTGAAGGCGGTGCCGGCCGCGCGGCGATCGTCGGCGGGCAGCGCGCGGAGCGCGCCCTGCAGGGCGGCGAGCCGGTCATCCTTGAGGGCGTTGAGCTGTCCCTTGGCCACGTCGAGGCGCGTGTCGGGATCGAGCCCATCAAGGAGCGCGCGCGCGTCGTGAGCGAGGGCATTCGCCTGGGCGAGGTACTCGGAAAGTTGCACGAGACGAAATCGGAAATCGGGGAATCGCGACGGATGGCGGAACGGGTCCGCCGCGGATGCACGAAGGGCCGACATCGCGTCGATGTCGGCCCTGCAACTTAACCACGAACGGCGCGGCCGTTCACGGCGTGCTGCACGAATTCGTTACGCGGCGGCCGACTTGGCTTCGATCGCCTTGCGCACCTGCTCAGCGATGAGCGCGAACGCTTCCGGCTCGCGCACGGCGAGGTCGGCGAGGACCTTACGGTCGATCTCGATCCCAGCGGCGTGGAGCCCGTTGATGAACACGCTGTACGACATGTCGTGCATGCGCGCCGCGGCATTGATACGCACGATCCAGAGGCGACGGAAGTCGCGCTTCTTGTTCTTGCGGTCGCGGTACGCATAGCGCCAGCCACGCTCCACGGTTTCCTTGGCGGCCTTCCAGAGCTTGGACCGGCCACCAAAGGCACCCTTGGCGTGCTTGAGAATCTGCTTCTTCCGCTTGAGGCGGACGACGTTGGATTTTACGCGAGGCATGGTGGCTCCTTATGACAAGATGAGACGCTTGATACGCTTCACTTCGCCGTTGGTCGCGACGATAGTCGGACGGCGGAGATTGCGCTTACGCTTCGACGTCTTCTTGGTCAGGATATGGCTCTTGTACGCCTTCAGACGCCGAATCTTCCCCGATCCCGTCACGGAGAAGCGCTTTTTGGCGCCACTGTGGGTCTTCATCTTTGGCATGTTCTGCTCACGGCTACGGTCAACCGCTCCGATGCGGAAGCGGCTCTGCATGCGATCACGCGCTGTTTACTTCGGCGCGAGAATCATCGTCATCGATTTTCCTTCCATGGACGGCGCGCTCTCGACCTTTGCGAGATCGGCGAGTTCCTGAGACACCCGATCGACCACCTGCCTGCCAAGCTCAGGATGGGCGATCTGTCGACCGCGGAACATCAGCGTCACCTTCACCTTGTTGCCTTCCTCGAGAAAGCGCCGCGCGTGGCGGGTCTTCGTTTCGAAGTCGTGATCATCGATGCCCGGTCGGTACTTGACCTCTTTCAGATGAATCACATGTTGCTTCTTCTTCGCGATTCGTGCCTGCTTGGCCTGCTCGAACTTGAACTTCCCGAAGTCCATGATTCGGACCACGGGCGGCCGCGCGGCAGCCGCCACTTCGACGAGATCCAGCCCCTGTTCGACTGCCTGGGCGAGCGCCACGTCGACTTCCATGATACCGAGCTGACTTCCGTCGGCGCCGATCACGCGAACGGGGCTGATCCGGATCTGCCGGTTCACCCGTGGCGGACGCTTCGTCGAATCCTGAATAGGCCGTGCTCCAGTAGAAGAAACAGAAAACGCGAACCCCTGGAGGAGTCCGCGTCGCACACCGTGTGGCTCCCAGTCCAACACCCAATACGGGCGCGAACGAGGGACACGGTGTCGATCGACTCCAGCAGCACACCTCCGCAGGATTGAACCTGACGTGAGGGCCGAAGGGTGGGACCGGCGTCGCTGCCGGTCCACTTCTCAATTGTGAACACGGAACGACTTCCGTGTTCGGACCTGCCCAAGAGCTGCTAGGGCAGAGATAACCTCAGAAACGTAGACACCCAGGGCGCAACGTCAAGGGGCGCCACCGGTTCCGTGCGCGATTCACTCTGCCAGCCGGTAGCTTTTACCGTCGTGCATCACCCGCCCGAACCCCACGGTCGCATCGTGCTCGAAGATCAGGAGCCAGTCGTCGCGCAGGGCGTCGGCCAGCAAGGACCGCTTGGACTCGAGCGTGACCAGCGGCTCCACGTCGTACCCCATGATCCATGGCAGCGGCAGGTGATGCGACGTCGGAACGACATCCCCGAGAAAGCACGCCGTCTCGCCGCCGGACTGCAGGATGACGCTCTGGTGGTGCGGCGTATGTCCCGGTGTGAGCCGCACCGAGATGCCCGGCACGATCTCCCGGTCGCCAGTAATCCAATCGAAACGGTCGGCGGCCACGATCGGCGCCCAGTTGGCCGGGAAGTAGCTGGCCGAGGTCCGCTCATTCGGATGCTCGGCGTAGGCGCGCTCGCCGGCCTGCACCACGAATCGCGCGTTGGGGAACGTCGACTGCACTTCACCGGCGGCATTTCGCCAGGTGTTGCCGCCCGCGTGGTCAAAATGAAGATGCGTATTGATGACGAGCCGCACGTCGTCCGGCGTGAAGCCGGCTTCCCGGATCCCATCCTCCAAGGCCGTGCGTCCTTCGGAGCCGTCGTTCTCCACACCGTAGATCTCGTGGAACTTCGGATTCTCCTTGTTGCCCAGCCCCGTGTCGATCAGGACCAGGCCATCATCGTGTTCGACGAGCAGACAGCGCATCCCGAGCGGTATGCGGTTCTTGCCATCGGCCGCGAGGCGCCGTTCCCACAAGGTCTTGGGGACGACGCCGAACATGGCGCCGCCATCGAGTTGCTGTCCGCCGGCCTGAATGGCGTGAATGCGCCAGCGACCAAGCGTACGGGTGTCAAGCAGCGGATGCGGAAAACTCACGCGATGTGGTCCTCGGAGGCGGGAAGAGGAAACGCACGGCGTCGGCGATCGCTCGCCGTCGACCGACGTTTCGCCGTGGGCGTGGAAAGCATTTTCTCGAGCGCGGGCCAGGAACGCACGCCCTCGTCTTCGGCAATGCGCAGCATGCGGACGAGCGCCTGCGCCGTGGCCACCGCATCGCCCTCGGCCCGGTGCCGCGCTTCGATTTCGATGCCGAAGTAACGCGTGACGTGGTCGAGCGACTTGCGCGGCAACGCCGGCAGCAGGACGCGCGCCAGTCGCACCGTGCACAGCTTTGGGCCGGCCAGCAGATGCCCGATGCCTCGGTCGAGTTCCTCGCCGACAAAGCGCCAATCGAAGGCCGCATTGTGGGCCGTGAACACATGGCCAGCCAGCCGATCCACCACGGCGGGCGCGATCTCGCGGAACGTGGGCTGGTCGCGCACCATCTCCCATGAAATCCGCGTGAGCTGTGTGATGTACGGCGGAATCGGTCGCTGCGGATTGACCAGCTGCGCAAAGACGTCGACGACCTCGCCGCCCCGTACGCGCGCGATCGCGATCTCGGTGATCTTGTCGCCCGCTGTCGGGCTCGTGCCGGTGGTTTCCACGTCGACGACGGCAAAGTCCACGTCGAGCAGCGACCCCGACGGTGTGCTGCCCGCGCAGTCGACGTCCCGCACGGTGTAAGCCGATACGCCGCCTGGCGAGGCCGTGGTCGACGCGAGCGCCCAATGGCCACTGGGGAGCCGCACGAACTCTGGATGACTCGAGAGCAGCGCGACGGCCATGCGTTCGGCGGCATCGGCGTGTAGGCGGTCCACCTTGCACACGTCGCACATGAGCGTGACGGGGTCGAGGGGACCGGACGCCAATCGCTGAGCGGCGCGCGCCGAGAGCGTGGTGGGGCGAGACATGCGGCGGAAGATAGCGACGGGACCGGGCCCCGCTGGTAAATCGTGCGTTCGCGGTCTACCTTTGTGAAGAATTTCACAAGCCACCGACTCTGCCGTGAAACGCATCGCCGATTCGACCGTCCGACGCCTCTCGATGTACCTGCGGTACCTCGAAGATCTCGACACTCAGGGCCAGCAAACGGCCTCCAGTGACGAGCTCGCGCACCTGTGCGGGACAACCCCGGCGCAGGTACGAAAAGATCTGTCGTTCTTCGGGTCCTTCGGCAAGCGTGGCCTTGGCTACCCGGTCCATGAACTGACGGCGCACCTTCGGGAGATTCTCGGGCTCGAGCGGGAATGGAAGGTGGTCATCATCGGCGCCGGCAAGATCGGCGCGGCGCTGGCGAACTACCGTGGCTTCCGGCAGCGCGGCTTCAAGATTGTGGGCGTGTACGACAACGATCCGACCAAGATCGGCAAGCCGTGGGGCGAAGCGATCGTGCGCGACATGGCCGATCTCGCGCAGGATATTCAGCGGGAAGAAGCGCCCATCGCGGTGCTCGCGATACCGTCCGACGATGCGCAGGACGTCGTGGATCGACTCGTCGGTGCCGGCATTCGGGCGATCCTGAACTTCGCCCCGGCGCAGATCACCGTTCCGCCACATGTGTCACTCAAGTCGGTGAACATGGCGATGGAACTGGAAGGACTCTCGTTCGCCCTTACGAACGCGATGGCGAGTCAGGGCGCGGCGTAAGCGCGCGCACCAGTCGGGCAAAGTCGGCGGGCGTCAGCGTTTCCGGTCGCACTTCGTTCGGCAGACCCGCTTCCTGCAGAACGGCCGCCGCGCGTTCCGCATCGAGTGACGCGACGGTGCGCACCACGCGAATGAGTTGTTTGCGGCGCAACCCGAACGCCGCCAGCACGAAGCTGCGAAACCGCTCTTCGATCTCGGGCTCGACCGACGGCACCGCGCGCGGTGTGACCCGCACCACCGCCGAATCAACGGTCGGCGGCGGATTGAACGCGGACGGAGGCACGCGCCGCACCATCTCGACGTCGACGACCGCCTGCAGGTTCACGCTCAACGCACCGTAGGTCTTGTCACCCGGCGGTGCCGCCATGCGCTCGGCTACTTCCTTCTGCACCAGATACACCGCGACGTCGGGGCGCGGTAGTTCGAGCGCATGGAAGATGATCGGCGTCGTGATGTAATACGGCACGTTGCCCACCAGCACGTACGGGCCGCCCGCGACCGTCGGCAGCGACACGGTCAGCACGTCGGCTTCCACGATCTCGACGTGCGGCAGGTCGGCGTAGCGGGTGCGCAGATGCTGCACGAGATCGCGATCGAGTTCGATCGCAATCACCCGCCCCGCACGCTCGACGAGACGATCGGTCAGCGCGCCGCGGCCCGGTCCGATCTCGACGACCGTGCGCCCGTCCAGCGGACCGAGCGCCTCCACGATGCTGTCGAGCACGCGTGCGTCTTTGAGGAAGTGCTGACCGAACCGCTTCCGCGCCGCGGGCAGTGCCCCTTCGGGACGCGGAGGCCGGGCGCCGCGCGTTCCAAATCCATGTTTCTGACTCACGTGCGTTCCTCAAATGGACGATCCACGATGACGGCGGCGAGATCATCGCGCAACGCCGTGCGGCGTGTGTGTGATTCTACCTGCGTGAACAGCGCATCGAGCATGGCGTCGGGCGATTCGCCGTGCGTCATCGTCGCGAGCATGCCGAGCACGGCACCTTCACCCAGCCGCTGATCCAGCGCATCTCGGGCATCGGTGATGCCGTCCGTGAACAGCACCAGCCGATCGCCGCGACGCCACGACATCACGCACTCCTCGATGGGAGCATCGCTGAAGCCGATCGGCGGCACGACCGCCGTGAGTCGCACGCACTGCCCGTCGGCACCGACACGAAACGCGTGCGGATGACCAGCGTTGGCGAAGCGTACTTCACCAGCCCGCGTATCGATCACCGCATAGCACATCGTGATCGACATTTCCGTGGAGGTCAGTTCGTCCTCGAGCGACCGCCGCACGGCATCGAGCGCAATCGATGGATCGAAGGCGGCCTGCACGTGAATCGCCGCCGCGCTGAGCGCCAGCGCCATCACCAGCGCAGACTGATAGCCATGACCGGAGACGTCGCCGATCAGCACGCCGGTGCGGTCCCGGTCGAGACGCGCCAGCAGGAAGAAATCGCCACCCACGCTCTCGGCCGGCACCAGTCTCGCTGCCGCGCGCGCTTCGGGGCCGACCACGGCCGGCTTGGGGAGCAACTTGAGCTGCAGATCGTGCGCGAGCCGCATCTCCCGCACGAGTTGCTGCCGTTCGACGGCCGCCCGGACGAGCGACGCGTTGTGCATCGCCGTCCCGATTTGCGTGCCAACCGCCACGGCCAACTTGCGGTCACCGGCACTGAACGGCTGCCCATTGGCGCGTCCGCCCAGCACCAGCACGCCAAGCGGTACCGGCGTGCGCGGCTCGACGACGTTTCCACGACGCACCGGAATCTGATGCGTGCCGGTGATGCCGACCCCGGTGCTGGGCCGCGTGATCGCCACGGCCAGCAACGCGCCCCCACGCGCGGTGAGCACGGGATCGGACTCGCGCGCGGCCGCGCCCTCCTCCGTGATCGCACCCGCACTCCCGTACGCCGTCACCGCGATATGGCCAACCTGATCGAACGAGATCGTAGGATACTCCACGTCGTCGAGACCGAGCGTGGCGATCGGCGCAAGGGCGGCAGTGTTGCGATTGTTCTGCAGGAAAACCGCCCGCGTGGCGCCGACGGTTACCGCCAGTTCGCGCAGCAACGTATCGGCGACATTCTCCACTGACGTGGTGCCGCCCAATAGCTCACCGATGGCGTACAGCAGACTGATCTCTTCGTAGCGCTCGATCAGCTCACCGGTGGCGCCGTCACGCTCGCGCGTGAGACGGCGCACCTGCGGCACGAGACGCGCCAGCAATCGATCGGCGTCAGGCGAGTCGCCCGTCTCCGAAAAGAGCCAGCCAACGCTCTCGCCAGTGGTCACCAACTGCGCCCGCAGGCCGTGCAATTGCGCCCACGTGATTGCATCCCACGCCCCGACACCCGGCTCGGTGCGAGTTGCGAACGCCGACGATGACGTCCCGAGCAGGATCGGCGATCCGCCGTCGCGTCGTTCCCAGATGGCCGCCTCGCGTCCGGTGGCCTCGAGAAACGCGGCCAGGAGCGCAGCGACCTCGATCATGTCCGGTGGAGAATCAGGCGGATGCAATGGCCGGTCTCGGCGTCGGGCCCCGAGCTTTCCACGCGATCCATCAACGTGCGCATGAGAAAGACACCGCGGCCATCCTCGCGCTCGAACCAGTCGGCCTCATCGGGGCTCTGTTGCAGCGTCGACAGATCGAATCCCACGCCCTCATCGGTGACGTCGACACGCAGTGACTGCGTGTCGAGCTCGACGCGTACCTCCACGGTTCGCGACCGCTCGCTGCGGTTACCGCGCAGCATCGCGTTGGCCATCGCCTCGGTGACTGCCACCGGCACGTTGAGCTTGCAGTGACGCGCCGAAAAGCCGGCGGCCTCGCAGAGCGCGACGATCGTTTCGACGACGGGCTCGATCAAGGTCAGATCGGACGCGATTGTCCATCGACGGATCAGTGGCGTCGGAGAGTGCACCACAGGCTGCGCAGAGGGGCCGGTCATGGGGTCCGTCGCGACCCGCAGGGGTTGCGACTTGAGGCGAGTCGCCACGCGGTCAGCGCGCCGCGAGCGCGTCGGCCCGAGTCGCGTAGAGCGGGAAAAGCTGGTCGAGGCGAGTCAGCTCGAAGAGTGTGCGCAGATCCTCATTCAGGCCCGCGAGCCGCAAGTCGCCGCCCGCATCCCGAACGCGCTTGCTCAGCGAGACCAGCGCCCCCAGTCCGGAGCTGTCGATATAACCAGACCGGGCGAAGTCGATCACCACCGTGCGGGCGCCTTGCTCGACGGCGTCGAGAATCGCCTGCTTGAACTCCTGACGATTGGTCACCACCAGCTGCCCTTCCACATCCACCAGCAGCACGTCGTCGTTGCGATCCAGAATGAAGCTCATGAGGCGCTCAGGAAGCGGTGGAGGAACGAGCGTGATTGCCAGCCTGCAACGCGGTAATCGCCGCAACATGCACAATGTCGTGCGAGGTGGCCCCCCGCGACAAGTCACTGCACGGGCGCGCCAGCCCCTGCAGGATCGGGCCGATGGCGGTGCCATGCGCCAGGCGCTGCACCAGCTTGTAGGCGATGTTCCCGGCGTCGAGCGACGGGAATACGAGCACGTTCGCTGTCCCGGCCGCTCCCTCTCCCGGCGCCTTTCGACGCGCGATTTCCGGCAGGAGCGCCGCATCGGCCTGGAGTTCGCCCGAGACGATCACGCCCGGTGCCTCGGCGCGCACGATCGAGACCGCTTCGCGCACCTTGCTGACGCTGGGTCCATCGGCGCTGCCCACCGTACTGTACGACAGGAATGCCACGCGAGGCTCATCGCCCACGATCCGGCGGCGATCGGCGGCGGCCGCGATCGCGATGTCCGCCAGCTGACGGGAGGTCGGATCGGGAATGACGGCGCAGTCGGTGAACGTGAGAACCTCCGTCGCGCCGCCACGGAACGGCGGCACGATCAGATAGAATGACGACGACACGGTCCGAACGCCGGGCGCGGCGCCGATCGTCCAGATAGCCGCGCGCAAGACGTCGGCGGTCGTGTGCACCGCCCCGGCCACGCATCCATCCGCCTCGCCCAGCGCCACCAGCGAATCGGCGAAGTACAGCGGATCTCGCGCCAGGCGTTCAGCATCCTCGCGACTCAGCCCCTTCGCACCGCGACGCGCCAGCAGATGCTCGACCACACGCGGGGTGCGCACATCGATGAGCGGATCGATCATCTCGATCCCGCGTGAGGGCACGACGCCGGTCGGCGCATCATTGCGTCGCACGAGCACCGGCACCACCGACCCGAGCTTGCCGAGCGCGATCACTGCCTCGACCGTCCGAATGTCGGTGGCTTCCGGAAAGAGAATCGTGCGCGGCGCGGCCGCGGCCCGTTCATGCACAGATCGCAGAAACGTGCCGGCCGCATCGTCGAATGTCGGCATGGAACTCATCGCAACTCGGCGAATCGGGTCACGAGCGCCTTGCCGACCAGCGGGTGCACGAGTCCGCTCACGTCGCCACCGAAGCGCGCCACTTCGCGCACCATACTCGAGCTGATATACGTGGTATCGAGCGACGGCGTCATGAACACCGTTTCCATCTCGGGAAGTAGATGTCGATTCATCAGCGCCATCTGGAACTCGTATTCGAAATCGCTGACCGCGCGTAGACCGCGCACGTTGACCTGCGCCCCGACGTCACGCGCAAAATCCACCAGCAGGCCACTGAACGCGCGCACTTCGATGCGGCTGTCAGGTCCCATGATCTCCGAGATGAAGCGCAGACGCTCATCCACCGAGAAGAGCGGCGTCTTGCTCACATTGTTCGCCACGGCGACGATGACCCGGTCGGTGAACGTCAGTGTACGCCGGATCAGGTCCTCGTGCCCATGCGTGATGGGATCGAAGGAACCGGCGTACAGGGCGACACGCTCGGCGGAGGCGACTGGGGACGGCGTCACGAAGGGGCGCGGAAGAAGGTCAGAGACGTGGAGCCGTAACGGCGGGTTTCGCCGATCGCCGGCAGAACCACCGAGGACGAATGTTCAATGCCGAACACGTTGGCGAAAGGGACGGCCATCCAGCAATCGACCAGCCGCTCCACGGTCTCGGCCGAATACGGCGGGTCTGCGAAGGCAATATCGTACGCGCCCGCCGAGAGTCGCTCGACGAACTGCACAGCCTCCTCGCGGTGCAGATGCGCCTCAGGATGTCCTCCCAGCTTTTCGAGGTTGCCCCGGATAACGGCGAGCACCTTTGGCGACTGTTCGACGAAATCACAGCTGGCGGCGCCCCGAGAGAGTGCCTCGAGGCCAAGCGCGCCGCTGCCCGCGCACAGATCGAGGACGCGCGCTTCGGGGAGAAGCTGGTGCACGATGCTCATCCACGACTCACGCACACGATCGCCGGTGGGACGCACCGCCCCACCCTCGGGCGCGTCGAGGCGACGGCCGCGCCACTTGCCTGAAATAATCCGCACGAGCTACTCCGAACAGGGACGCACGCCGGCGACCCGTAGTTGAAGGCGCGACACGCCACGATACTCATCGCGGTCGAGCCGATAGGCGAGGTCTACGGGGCGCGATACGCTCAGCGTCGGAGCGAGCGCCGACATCCCCCAGCCGATGGCTTCAAGGGTGCCGTGCCCTCCGTCGATGGACAGCTTGAGTCCGTCGCCGCCGACCTTCCGCGGGGCGGCGGCCAGATGCACACCCGTGGTGCGAAACAGCGGTGAGGGATTTCCGATGCCGAAGGGTTCGAAGTGCCGCACCAGGGCCTCGAGCTCCTCGCCGACGCTGTCGATCGGGACCTCGAGATCCACGCGCAGTTCTGGCACGAGATCGTCGGGCCTGAGCCGCGCGCGCGCGACCTCGTCGAAGCGTTCGGTGAATGCCGGAAGCTGCGCGGCATCCATGGTGAGGCCCGCCGCCGCACGGTGTCCGCCGAAGCGCTGAAAGTGCATCGCGCAGTCCCCCAGCGCCCCATGCAGGTCGAACGCACTGATCGAGCGACCCGACCCCTTCCCGATACCATCCTGCACCGCGACGAGCACGGCCGGGCGCGCGGTCTGCTCCACGATGCGCGACGCCACGATACCGATGACACCCGCATGCCAACCTTCGCGCGACAAGACATACGCATAGCGATCGCCCATGCCCGGCGCGTCGACCTGGCGCATCGCATCATCGAGCACCGCACGATCCAGCTCCTGACGCGCGCGATTGAGCTCTTCGAGTTCTCGCGCGATCACGTTCGCTTCATCCTCGCGCTCGGCGAGGAGCAGCTTGAGTCCGAGCTTCGCATCCGCGATGCGACCGGCCGCGTTTAAGCGCGGTGCCAGCACAAAGCCGACCCGTCCAGCGGTCAGCGGCTTGCCCTCGAGACCGGACGAGCGGATCAGCGCCCGCAAACCGGGGTGCGTGGTTTCGGCCAACAATTTCAGGCCGTAGCGCACCATGACGCGATTTTCGCCACGCAGCGGCGCCACGTCGGCGATCGTGGCCAACGCCACGAGATCGAGCTGACGGTGGGCGAGCGCCGGCGACACGTTGAACGCCTCGCACAGGGCCAGCGCGATCTTGTAGGCCACGCCGACCGCCGCCAAGTCCTTGTCAGCGGACGTGCACTCGGGATGCCGTGGATTGCAGATCGCGTACGCCGCGGGCAACGCGTGACTGGGCAAGTGGTGATCGGTGATGATCACATCGATACCGGACGCGTTGAGCGAGGCCACTGGGTCGCAGGCACTCGTACCGCAGTCGCACGTCACCACCAGCGTGGCGCCGGCGCGCTGCGCGGCTTCCACACCGGCGCGGCCAAGATCGTAGCCGTCCGTGAGTCGATTGGGCACGAACGGTACGACGTGCTCGGCCCCGAGCCCTCGGAGCACCCGCACCATGAGGGCCGTCGAACTCATGCCGTCGACGTCGTAGTCCCCGTGCACGAAAATCGTTTCCTGGGCCCGTACGGCATCGGCGATACGCTCGACAGCCCTCGGCAAGTCACGCAACGTGTCGGGCGCCGAAAGATGCTCGAGGCGCGGACGCAGAAACCGTTTCGCGGCCTCCACGTCGCCGTAGCCGCGGGCCACCAACAGACGGCACACGGGCTCGGGGAGGAGCAAGGCCTGCATCAGGCTCCGCACGCCCTCGCCGGCGGCAGGGACCGTGGCGATCCACCGCGCTTCCGGCCGCAGACGCGCCGGCTGGAGAGAGGCGGAAAGGGGGGCGCCTTCGAGGCGGCGGTCGAGTTGAGAACGGGAGGACGCAGTCACACCCGCAATGTACCGGCAGAGCGGCGGGGGGTGCACCCGAAACGGTGCACGCATACCCCCGACGCGGCCGACCTACCTCAATTCAGCCCTGTACCGCCGCCGGCGGCGCGGGGATGTAGTACAGCAGGCAGCCACACCCTTCACAGGGTTCGATGATGGCGCCAGTGGACATCGGCAGCCGACGCTGCAGCGGGATCGACGTGTCGCAGCTCCCACACGAGAAGTCATCGTGCAGCTGGAACACGACGATCGTCCGGCGACGGGCCTGTACGCGATCGTACTTGCTGAGGAGCGACTTGCCCACGCCCTCGGACGACTTGTTCCGCTTGGCCCGTGCGACACCGAGCTCCTTGTCGATGACCGCGATCTCAGCGGCCAGCGTCGAACGCGCCGCTTCTTGATCGGACGACGTGCGCTCGAGCACCTCGCGGTGCACGGCGAGGGCGTTGCGCAGGTCGACGATGCGACGCGAGATCGCCAACGACTCACTCTCTTCGTCGGCGACCACCTTGCGTGCCGCTTCGACCTGCGCGGCGGCGGCGGTGACTTCCTTCAGCTTCTGCGCCGAATTCAGGACCTCGACGTTCTTGTCATGGCGGGCCTTGTGCTCGACGAGGCGTGCTTCGATCGCCCGGTGCTTCTCCAGCTCGCGCTCGAGCGCGCCTTCCGTACGGGACACCTCATCGGCCGCCCGTTTTCGCGCCTTGTCGAGCGTCGCGAGACGAGGGGCCAGCGCATCACGCCGCGCCTCGATGGCGCGTATGACTTCATCGTCCTGCTGGACGATCAACAGTGCTTGCAGTTCGGTATTCACTACACCTCCAGGAGGGAGATCAGGTCGATGATCGACCGTCACCCCTTCGGTTTAGCCCGCGGACTGCGGATAGGCAAGAGCCGACGGATTTCGGCCTCGAGTTCAAGGCGCTCCTTCATCAACGCGTCCTGCGCTTCTCGCGTTGCAGTTCGCATCGCCTCACGGATCTCATCGACCCGGAATTCCAACACACGTGCGTCGAGCTTGCTGAGACTGAGCCCGATGTCCGAAGCCTCCACATTGATCGCAACGGCCCCATCGGTGAGCTCGCGCAGCACCGCGAGCGCGTCCGGGGCCAAGCGGTCGGCGATCTGGTCCAGATCATCGTGCATCGGCGCGTTGAGTAGCGCCGCAAAGAGGGCACCGTACTGCGCGTGCCGGAAGGAAATCGGCGGATGCCGCTCGGCAACGCGTTCGGCGATCCCGCGATCTGCCAACATCGCGCGCACGAGTGAACGTTCCACCGGTTCGTCCCGACGCGGGCGAGGCGGAATGTTGGTGGTCTTCCACTCCGGCCCGCCGCCGTACCTGCTGTTCTTGCGCGACTTCCAAACGGGCTTGTCGCCGTCGGGAGGCGGTAGTGGTGCCGGTTCGGAATCCACCGGCGGCCCTTCGAACGCGGGCATCGGCTCATCGGAACTCCGCTCCGGCGGCCCGCCGGGCGCACGGCGCCGTCCCTGCTCCGTCACCGCGTCGGCTTCCGTCGATAGCGTCACCTTGTCGAGGTGCGACACATCGGCGAGTCGTGCCAGGTACAGGTCGCGCGTCAGCGGATCGCGGGCCGCACGAATGGTGGGCAGCAACTTGTCGATCGCGATGCGACGCCGGCGCAGATCGGAGAACCATCCGAGACGCTCGAGCATCTGCACCTGTCGGTCGAAGAGGTCGATCGCCAAGCCGAGTTGCGTATCCATCGCCGCGCGGCCCTGATCACGGACGAACGTGTCCGGATCTTCGTTCTCGGGCAGCGTGACAACACGAACGGTGGCCTTGTGCCCGAGCAACTCCAAACCGGACCGAAAGGTCGCCTTCTGCCCCGCCTCATCGCTGTCGTACAACAGGAAGACTTCGGGCGCGTATCGCACCAGCAACTGCGCCTGTTCATCGGTCAGCGCGGTACCGAGGGGGGCCACGACTTCTTCGATGCCGACCAGCACCAGTCGAATCGCATCGAGATAGCCCTCCACCACGATGGCACGACCCGCACGGCGCATGGCCTGTTTCGCGGTGTGCATGTTGTACAAGGTCTTTCGCTTCTGAAAGACCACCGACTCCGGACTGTTCAGATACTTCGGTGTGTCGTCGCCGAGCGCACGGCCGCCGAAGCCGACATGCCGACCCATCTCGTCGAGAATCGGGAACATCAGACGTCCACGAAAGCGCGGGCGCGGTTCGGTCTCGCCTTCCCGCACGACGAACAAGCCGGCTTCGATCAGGCGCGCGTCATCGGCGCCGAGCGAATGCAGATACCGGCGCAGCGCCTGCAGATCGCGCGGGGCGAAACCAAGTCCGAAGCGTTCCCATGCGGCTTCGTCGAGTTGGCGCTGCTGTAAATACGACCGCGCATCGCGCCCGGTCGCTTCTTCGGTGAGCTGTCGCTGAAACCACTCGGCGGCAGCCGCGAGGACTTCGAAGTTCGGCGCGTTCGGATCGGGCGCCTGCGCGCGCATCGGTACGTCGACCACTTCGATGCCGACACGCTCACCGATCATCTTGACGGCGGAGGGCCAATCGAGGCCGAGACGCTTCCGTACGAACGAGAACACGTCACCGCTTTCGTGGCACACGAAGCAGTGGTAGCTCCCACGCTTTGGCGACACGGAGAAATTCGGATTCGTGCCACCATGGAACGGACACGGTCCGCGATAGTCACCACCGGCGCGCTTGAGCGGCACGAACTCGCTGATAATCTGCACGATATCAGCCGCCGTGCGCACGCGCTCAATGATTTCGTCGGAAATCACGTGAGCTCGGCCACGGTGACGCCGGCGCCACCCTCATTCCACGCGCCCAGCCGGAAGCCCGCCACCCGCGTGTCCTTCTTGAGCATCTCTCCCACACGGGATCGCAGCGCGCCGGTCCCCTTACCGTGAATGATACGCAGCTCGCGCATGTCGGAGCGTACGGCGGCATCGAGCGCTTGGAGCACCTGATCGTCGACTTCATCCACGCGCAGTCCGCGCAGATCGACTTCACGCAGCGGATCGGCTTCGGGAATACTGCCGGCGTACGTGGCCTTCACCGCCGGCGGCGGCGGCGCGGACGACCGCGCGAGCGTCGACACCGGCACGGTCACCGTGAGTGACCCCACCACGACGCGCGCTTCCTTGCCTCGCACCGAGAGCACCTGCCCGCTCTTGTTGTCGAGCGTGCCCACCAGCACGCGATCACCCTCGGCCAACGGCTGCTGCGCCTTCTGTGGCGTGCCGGCACGCGGCGTAGCCACGTCGACGGCCTGGCGTACCTGCGTGCGGACCTTCTCGCGCGCAGCGCGCTGCTGCACGGCTTCAACGGCGAGTCCCTGCGCGGTGGCCGCCTCTTCAACGGCGCGTCGCGCCGCGCGTGCCGACGCTTCAAGCGCTTCCGCCTGTTCACCGGCCTTCGCACGGATCTCGGCAATCGCGCGCTCAACCTGACCGCGCGCTTCCAGCAGATACTTGCGCGCCTCCTGACGGGCCGACTTCTCCGCCTCACGTTCGCGCTCGCGCACCTTGAGCTCACGATCGGTGACCGTTGCCAAGCGCGCGCGCAACTTCTCCTGTTCGCGGTCCATCACCTGCTGGCGCGCACCGAGCGCACCGTCTCGCGCCTCTACGTCAGAGAGCAGCACGGCGAGATCGCGCTCGCCGTGTGGTAACCGCTCCTCGGCGCGCACGATGATGTCTTCCGGCAACTGCAGACGACGGGCGATGCTCAGGCCATAACTGCGACCGGGAATGCCCTTCAGCAATCGATACGTCGGCGCCAACTGCACGGCATCGAACTGCAGCGACGCATTCACCACGCCATCCACTTCGGTCGCCAGCAGCTTGAGCTGTCCAAGGTGCGTCGTCGCGATGGTCGTCGCCGATCGGCGCGTGAGCGTTTCGAGAATGGAACCACCGAGCGCCGCACCTTCGGCCGGATCGGTGCCCGAGCCGAGTTCGTCGATCAACACCAACGAGTCGGGCGTGGCCGAGCGCAGAATCTCGCCGAGGTTCTTGAGGTGCGCGCTGAAGGTCGAGAGGCTGGCCTCGATGCTCTGCTCGTCGCCGACGTCGGCGAAGACATCGTCGAACACGGGCAGCCGACTCGTCGCACCGACCGGTACCGGGATTCCCGCCTGTGCGAGTGCACTCAGCAAACCGATCGCCTTCAGCAGGACGGTCTTGCCGCCGGTGTTCGGACCGGAAACGAGCAGGGTCCGCTCCTGCTCGAACAGCGTCAGATCGAACGGCACTACCGGTGTGCCGCGCGAGAGCAGCAGCGGATGGCGTCCGTCGACGATCGCGAGTCCTTCGGCTGGCGCGCAGAACGCCAACGGCGCGCAGCTGGCCTCGATCGCGTACCGCGCGCGGGCATACAGTGAGTCGAGCGCGACGAGCGCATGGAACGCGGCGATCAGCTGATCGTGATACGGGTGCAGCTGCTCGGTGAGTTCGCGAAGCACGCGTTCGACTTCACGCAGTTCTTCGATCTCGAGCTCGCGCACACGGTTGCCGAACTCCACTGCGGCGGGCGGTTCCACGAAGATCGTGGCGCCGGTTCCCGAACTGTCGTGCACGATGCCACCCACATAACCGCGCGCTTCGCGGCGCATCGGCATGACCCAGCGGCCATTGCGCATCGTGACCGATAGATCGCTCACTTGATGGTGTGACTCGAGCTTGGCCATCTCGCGCTCGAGCAAGCGCACAAGCTCGCCCTCGGTCTGGCGGAGCTCACGACGTACGCGACGGAGCGCGGGCGACGCGTCGTCGCGGACGGTGCCGTCATCGGAGATCGCCCGAGCAATCGCTTCTTCGAGCGACCGCAGGTCGATGAGCTGATCGAGATACGCTTGCAGGTACGCGACCGTGATGCGCGGCCGTCGTGGATCACGCAGCGCGTCACGCACGCGACGCGAGGAGCGGATCAGGGTGGCACCTTGCAAGAGTTCGAGCGCCGTCCAGGTGAGCCCTTCGATACGCAGTCGGCGCAGCGGCTCGCCCAATTCCGGAATCGGCTCGGTCGGCCAGGCGAGCTCCGACGAGACGAGCGCGCGCATCGCGGCGACGCGCCCATGCTCGGCCTCGATCCACGCACGATCGCGTCGAGGAGCGAGCGTGCGGACGGCGGCCGCGCCAGGGCCGGAGTTCGCGCGACCCGCGACGTGCGCGAGCATGCGCGGGAACTCGAGGATGCCGAGGGCGTGCGCGTTCATCATACCAAGGGTGCCCGTCGGTGTGCGGCAGGGCTGAAACGGCACGAACCCGGACCGCCGAGGGCGCTAGTCCGGGTTCGAATCCTGCTGTGTGCTGTCATTCGGCTCGCCACGACGTGTCGTGCGTTGTCGTTGTCACCCGCGCGCGAGTTCCTCACGCACGATTGCGTTGATCGTACCGCCTTCCACCCGTCCCTTGAACTGCGGCATCACCTTGGCCATCACGGCACCAATGTTGGCCGCTCCACCCTGCATCGCTGCTCGAACGGCGGCGCGCAATTCTTCAGGATCGACTTCGGCGGGCAAATACACTTCGAGGGCCGTGACCTCGCTCTGTTCCTTCTCGAGGAGGTCCGTTCGCCCAGCTTTGCCGTAGAGCTCGACGGACTCGCGCCGCTTTTTGATGCCCTTCCGGATGACGTCGATGACGTCATCGTCGGTCGCATCACGGCGGAGTTCGATCTCTCTGTTCTTGACCTCGGAAATGATCATTCCAAGGAGGAGCACGCGATCCTTCAGCTGCTCCCGTCGTGCATTGGCTTGATCACGCTGCAACCGTGGCAGCAACGAACCGCCGACATCCACGAAACCGCTCACCCGTTACGGGTGCGCCGATTCTTGCGGACGGCCGCGTTCATCTTGCGCTTGCGCTTCTCCGAGGGCTTCTCATAATGACGATGCTTGCGCAGGTCGGACAGAATGCCGGCCTTTTCGCACTTCTTCTTGAAGCGCTTGAGCGCACGCTCAAAATTCTCGTCCTCGTGGATGATGACTTCGGACAAACGAAACCTCGTAAATGATGGCGTGACAGACACGTTGCGATAGAACGACAGCCTTAAATCCTACCCAGCCCGAGGAGGGAGGTCAAGGCGCAAAGTACGATAATTCCGGAGGGATGGCGACCAATTATCCCGGCGGCCACTGCATCGCCCGCCCGCCCAGCACGTGCAAATGGAGATGGTGCACCGTTTGGCCGCCGTCATTCCCGGTATTGGCAACCACCCGATACCCCGTTTCCGCTAACCCTTCCGACCGCGCAACCTCGGCCGCCAGCAGCAGCAGCGCCCCGAGTTCGGCCGCATCGGTGGCCTCGGCCAGCGACGCCACGTGACGCCGCGGAATCACCAGTAGGTGCGACGGCGCCTGGGGATGGAGGTCGCGAAACGCGACCGCGTGGTCGTTGCTGGCCACGAGCGTGGCCGGAATCGATCCACCCACGATGCGGCAGAAGATGCAGGCGTCGGACATCAGGACTCCCGAAGCGGAGAAGGAGAAGCGGACAGGGTACCAAGCGCCGTCCGGGCGATGGCCAGCGCCCCGACAGCGGCGGTCTCGAACCGGAGGATGGTCGGCCCAAGCCGAACCGGGCGGAAGCCGGCAGCCACCAGCGCCGCGAGTTCATCCGCCTCGATGCCGCCCTCCGGGCCGATCGCCAACACGACGGGCTCCTGCAGGGGCGCCGCAGCCGGGCCAACCATGGGAGTTCCTGTTGGATCAAGCACAATACGGTCCCCCGGAGGTGCGGCCAGCAGCGCACGTTCGAGTGGCGCCTCAGGAAAGGGTTGCGGGAGCCAAGCCCCTTCCGACTGCGCCAACGCGCTCGACATCCGCGCCATGACTTTCTGCTGGAAGGCGACGCCCTCCCCGCGCGGTGAGACACTGCGCGACCGCCGCCACAGGACAGGTCGCCAGCTCGTGCAGCCCAGCTCACAGGCTTTCTCAGCCAGCCACAACATCCGGTCGCGGTCAGCCACGGGCACCAGCAGATGCACCTCGGGGAGCGGCGCGATGAGCTCGGCGTCGCTGATCTCGACGTGCGCCTGCGTCTTCGTGAGGCGAACGAGCTGACCGACTCCCACGTGTCCATGCCCGTCACGGACGCCGACCACCGCTCCGGAGTCGAGTCGCAGCACTCGCATGTGTCGCGCCGCGTGTTCGTCCAACACGCACGTCGCCCCGACCGCAAAGGGCTCGGTCGTGACGAAGTTCGGACGTCCGGCGGCTACACCCTCGCGATCGAGACCGACCACCAGATGTCCTCCGCATCCTCATCGAGCACGCGCCATCCGGTGGCCGCCAAGACGCCGAGCATCTCCTCGCGCTCCTCCTGCAGGATGCCGCTCAGGATCGCGCCGCCATCGTCCGTGAGCGACTCGGCGATAATCGGCAGCAGTTCGACCAACACCGACGAAATAATGTTCGCCAGTACGACCCGAACTGGCGCCAACAACGGCAGCAGCGCACCGGCGTCGGCCTCAAAGACATGCACGCGATCCGCAACACCGTTGCGAAGCACGTTCTGCTCGGCATCCGGAATCGCTTCGCCGTCGAGCTCGACCGCATACACACGCGACGCTCCGAGCTTGGCCGCTGCGATCGCCAGGACAGCACTGCCCGCGCCGAGGTCGGCGACGATATCGCCATCACGCATGACCGTCGGCAGCAGTCGGACCACGCCACGCGTCGTGGCATGCTCGCCGGTGCCGAAAGCCATCCCGGGCTCGATCACGATCGTACGCGCCGGATCGCGGCCCTCGGCAAGCCACGGCGGCGTAACGGTGAGCGAGCCAAGGTCGTGCGCATTGATGCGCGACTTCCAGGCTTCGCTCCAATCGATGTCGGGCACCGGTGCCGTCTCGATTGTGACGCCCTCGTCGGCTTCGGTCAGCGCGATGTGGACGGCTTCGAGATCGGTTGACGGCGGAAAGTGCGTGACGAGCGATGCCCCATCTTCATGCACGCCCTGCGCACCGACCGCGAAGAGTGCGGCGAGGCAGGCATCGCGACTGCCGACGTCGACTCCCGGGCTGACCCGCACGCTGACCCAGCGTAACGACGCCTCAAGCACCGAGCGCCTCCTTCATCTTCGACCAGAAGCCCTTCTCGCGCTGCGCCGGCGCTTGCCCTTGCAGGGTGCCAAGCCGCTCGATCACGGCCTTCTCGTCACCCTCGACATCCTGTGGCGTCCAGAGCTGCACCTTCACGTGCAGGTCGCCCGTACCGGACGCGTTCACACGCGGCAGTCCGCGTCCGCGCAGATGAAACACGGTGCCACTTTGCGTGCCCGTCGGCACGCGCAACGAGAGATCACCCGTGAGCCCGGGAACGCGGATATCGGCGCCGAACACGAGTTGTGAGTACGTGACCAGCGCTTCGCAGAACAGGTCCTCGCCATCGCGATCAAAACGCTCATCGTCTTCCACCTCGAACACCACGAGCACATCGCCCTTGGTGCCGCCACGCGGGCCAACGTTGCCCGCGCCACGGAGCGTCATGTACTGTCCGGTCGCCACACCAGCCGGCACTTGGATCTTGAGCGTACGCTCCGACCTCGCGCGTCCTTCACCGCGACACTTCTTGCACGGCGACGAGACGACGACGCCCTCACCGGCGCAGGTCGGACACGGTGCCACCGACACGAACTGGCCGAAGAACGAGCGCTGGGCGCGTCGCACTTCACCAGCGCCACCGCAGGTGTTGCAGGTTTGCGGCTTCGTGCCCGGCTCGGCACCAGATCCGTCGCACTTGTCGCACGCCTCGAGCACCTTGAGCACAACGGTTTTTTCCACGCCCGTCGCCACTTCGGTCAGCGTGAGCGGGAGCGGCAGCTTCACATCAGCACCCGTACGCGGCCCGTTCCGACGACCGCCCCCCTGCCCACCGAACAGGTCACCGAAGCCACCGAAGTCGCGCATGAAGATGTTCAGCGCCTCCGACAGATCGACGTGCTCGTATTGTTGCTGTTGCGCTCCCCGAAGTCCTGCCTCGCCGTACCGATCGAAGGCAGCGCGCTTCTGCGGATCACGCAGCACGTCGTACGCTTCGGTGATCGTCTTGAACTTCTCTTCGGCCTCCTTCGCGCCCGCATTGCGGTCAGGGTGCCACTGCATTGCCAGGCGACGATACGCCTTCTTGATGTCGTCGTCGGATGCATCGCGCGGCACACTCAGTACCGCGTAAAAATCGGCCATGTCGAAACCCGGAAAAACGCGCTGCCAGTGGGCGGCGCAGTCGAACGACGGGTGCCGGAAACCGGACGCCCGTCGGTGAATTCAACGTCGTAGTGAAAAACCTATCGGAAATATCGACCGCTCCGCCCGCCTGAAGCGAGGGGAGGGACGGTCAGCACAGCAAATCGGACACGAGACGGGACGTGTGACCGACCAGCGCGATCACCTTGTCGTATGGCATTCGCGTGGGACCGATGACGCCGATCACCCCGCTGAGCGATCCTGCCTGATACTCGGCCGTCACCACCGTAAACGGCTCCAGTCGCGGGTCACCATGCTCGTTCCCGATCGTGATCGAGATACCGTTTGCCCCCGGCTTCGCCTCCAGCAACGAGGCTACCTGTTGTCGGGTTTCCGTGAGCTCGATCAGCTGCCGCAGGCGCTCGCCGCTCGCGAACTCCGGCTGATCGGCCAACAACGACGGCTGGCCCAACACCACCGTCTCCAGCGGATCCGCCACCCGGCCGAACGCCTGCTCCCCCTCCTGCACAAAGATGTGCAGCAACTCGGCGGTTTCCGGCTTCAGGTGCACATCGCGGAGCCGTGAGGCGAGCGAGGTGCGCACCTGCTCGAGCGTGAGCCCGGAGAGTCGCTCGTTGAGCACGATCGTGACCTCGATCAGGGCTTCGTCGGCGATCACGCCCGGTACTTCGACGAACACGGTGCGCACGGCGCCACCCTGCAGCGTGAGCACCATCAGCAGGCGCTCAGACGACATGCGCACGAGCTCGACCTGTCGCAATGTGGCCCGTTCAAACCGAGGGCCGAGGGCGACGCCAAGTTCCTGCGTCAACACGCCGAGGGATTGGGCCGCTCGACGGAGAATCGCTTCGATCGCCGAACCGCCGGCGGAGATGTCGGCATGTAATCGTCGTTGCGCATCGCCAGTAATGGTCTCCACCCGCATCAGCGAGTCGACGTACACGCGGTACGCCTTGTCGGTGGGAACGCGTCCGGCTGACGTGTGCGGGTGAAAGAGAAAGCCTTTCTCTTCGAGATCGCTCATCGTGTTGCGGATGGTCGCCGGAGAGATGCCCAAGCCGAAGCGACGCGATAGCGTGCGCGAACCCGCGGGCTCGGCCGTTGCCACGTAGCTATGGATCACCGCTTCCAGTACCTGACGCTCCCGCTCGGAGAGCTCCCCGCTAATAGCCATAAGTGTAACGCTACGAACGACTTCGAAGTGCTGTCAAGTCGACGGCCAGGGCATCGAGCCGAAGCCATCCGGAGGCGGTGCACCGGATCCGAGATCCGGCAGTCCCATGAACAGACTCGATCCACCCCTGCCGACGCCACGTGGCGACGCGGGCTTCCTCACCTTCCCGAAGCTCCAGTCCGTCGATCGTGCGTAACCCAAGGTACACCATCTCGGCCTCACGGTTCTGTCTGGTGAGCGTTTCCGCTCCCTCCATCGGGTCGATTCCAGCGGACAACGCCGACTCCCATGCCGTCAATGCCGCGTGGTTCCAGCGACGCGCCGATCCGTCAAAGCCGTGCGCCGATGGCCCGATGCCCAGATACGGCACGTTCTGCCAATACGCACTGTTGTGTCGCGCGCGTCGGCCGGGCCGGGCGAAATTCGACACCTCGTAGTGCTCGAAGCCGGCGGACCGCAGTCGCTCGTGCGACTCGAGGAACTGCCGCTCGTAGAGATCTTCGGGCGCTTCCTCGACCTCACCACGGGCCTGCCATCGCCCGAGCGGCGTGTGCGGTTCGATGGTGAGACCGTACAGCGAAATGTGATCGGGAGCGAGTGCGAGAAGTCGCGTGACATCGCCGCTCCAGTCCCGCTCCAGCGTATCCGGCGCCGCGAAGATGAGGTCGAGCGACATCGCATCAATGCCGCCGGCGCGGAGGGTGTCAACCGCGCGCACGGCGGCATCCGCGTCATGCACGCGATGCATCCACGACAGCACCCGATCATCGAAGCTTTGGACACCTAAGCTCACCCGATTCACACCCGCCCGACACCACGCTGCCACGGCGTCGGCCGACACGTCTTCCGGGTTCGCTTCGAGCGTGACCTCGGCGTCCGCGTCCAGTCGAATGTGCTCGTGCAGTACATCGAACAAGCGCTCGATGCCCTCGCCGCCCAATCGCGACGGCGTGCCTCCACCGAGATACAGCGTGCTCAACACGTCACACGACTCTGCGGTACCGCGAAGGCGAAGCTCGGCGCCGACCGAATCGGCGAACGCACGCCACGGCACCCGCTTGCGCACGGCGATCGCGAAATCACAATAGCTGCAGCGCCGCGCACAGAACGGTACGTGCAAGTACAGATGCCGATAGCCCACGGGTGAAGCCGCCGAAGCGCTCACGATACGCCGATGGACGGATGCACCTGCCCCGATGGCCCGAAGTGCACGAGTCCATCGATTTCGAGCGCACTCAGCACAGCGGCCGCTTCACGAGGGCGCAACTGAGCGTGCGCCGCAACCTGCTCGATGTCGCGCGCGCCGCGTTGCACGGCGTCCCAGCACCGCGCTGCATCGCCATCGAGGGCCATGTGGGTGGAGATCGACCGATCGACGCGAAGCAAGGCCAACACGTCGTCCACGGCCAGAATCGGCTCGGCGTGCATCTTCAGCAGCGCATTGCTGCCGAGCGACGAGACCTGATCGATGGCGTTCGGTACGCAGGCGACCGTTCGATTCAATTCGAGCGCGTGATCGGCGGTGATCAGCGCGCCGCTCCCTGTACCAGCTTCGACAACGACGGTGAGGTCGGCCAGCGCCGCAATGATGCGATTCCGTCGGGGGAAGGTGCCACCGTGTCCAGTGTCACCCGGCCTCTGCTCGGTCAGCAACAGCCCATCACGCGCGATGCGTTCCTGCAGGGTGCGATGCGAACGCGGGTAATGCACGTCGAGACCCGTGCCGAGAACCGCCACGGTACGCCCGCCCGCTGCCAGCGCCGCCTCATGCGCCGCGCCGTCAATGCCGCGAGCCAATCCGCTCACGATCGTCACACCGGCGCGGGCGCAGGCGGTGGCGATGGCGCGCGCCACGCGCAGTCCGTATGCCGACGCCGCGCGGGTGCCCACGATCGCCACGGCCGGCGGATTCGCGCTAACCAGTGTGCCCTGCGCGTAGATCACCGGAGGCGAGTCGGCGAGTTCGAGGAGTCGCGACGGGTAGCGCTCGGTTCCGGCCACGAGCGCCTCCCCGCCGATGCGACGCAGGTCCGCCAGAATGCGGTCGGCCGTACCCAATGCGTCGTCGCGTCGCGCCGCAGCGACCGACGCCAGCGCGCGCGCCGCGTCGCCATGAAGCGACAGGAGTCGCGCTACGCCAACGTCGCCGAGTCCGGCGACCTGACGCAGCGCGATCACCTCGCGCGCGTCCACCACCTCTTCAGGGAAGAAACTGCGCGTCACGTGCCGGCTTCTCGGCTTCCACGCGCATGGCGAGCAGCTCACGCCACCACGCGTCGAGCACGACATCGAGCCCCATACGTCCGGCCGCGCTGATCGCGTACTTGCCGAACGCACCAGGCGCTTCGATGTCCGGCACGTAGTGTTCGCCCAGCAGATCGAGCTTCGTGAAGACGACGCAATACGGCTTCGCGGCGAGTTCGGTGGAGTACGAGGAGATCTCGTGACGCAGCTGATCGAGTTCCGCCTGCCAGTCTTCCGCGTCGATGGGGATCATGAACGCGAGCATGCGCGTACGCTCGATGTGTCGCAGGAACCGAAGGCCAAGTCCCTTGCCTTCGGACGCGCCTTCGATGATTCCCGGAATATCGGCCACCACGAACGAGCGGTGATCGCTGAGCGGGACGACGCCGAGGTTCGGCGACAACGTCGTGAACGGATAGTCAGCGATCTTCGGGCGCGCCGCCGAAATAACCGAGAGAAGCGTGCTCTTGCCCGCATTCGGCTGTCCGACGAGACCGATATCGGCGATCAGCTTGAGTTCGAGTTCGAGCGTGCGGGCTGTTCCTTCCTCACCCGGCTGCCACTCGCGCGGCGACTGGTGCGTGGGCGTCACGAAGAAGGAGTTGCCCTTGCCCCCCCGACCGCCCTTTGCCACGAGAATGGTGTGTCCATCCTCCATGACTTCACCGAGAAACTCCTGCGTCTCGGCGTCGCGCACGACCGTGCCGGGAGGCACCGGCAACACGATGTCCTCGCCCGAGCGGCCGGTCCGGTTCGACCCTTCGCCGTGCTGTCCGCGTTCGGCCTTCCAGGCATCGCGGTACGTGTAGTCGAGGAGCGTGGTCAGGTTCCGGTCGCCGCGTACGATCACGTCGCCGCCACGTCCGCCGTCGCCGCCATCAGGGCCACCCATCGGCGCGAATTTCTCGCGGCGAAACGACGTCTGTCCCGAACCACCGGTTCCTGCTTCGACCTTCACGAGTACGCGATCTACGAACATGAATCACTTCCGAAACGAGAGAGGCAGCCGGCCACGGGGGCGCCGCCAAAAAACCTTCGAGTACACTGCGTGCTGATGGTGCTGCCGTACTGCTGAAATGCCGAACTACTTCCCCTGCACTCGCGCCCACAGACCGAGATAGCGACGCATGTCGTCGTCGCTGATCAATGGCGAGACCACCCGCAACGCGGCCGTCACGACACCCGCCGACGCTCCCGCGTTCAGCGCACCGTGCAGATGCGAATGCAGCTGCCGGTCTTGTCGTGCAATCGCGCACGCGGCGACCACACACAATTCTCGTCGTGCCAGATCGAGCAACGGCCGGCCGAGCACTTTGCCGTATCCCTCCGTGATCATCCACCGATCCAACGCCGGATGGAGTCCACGAATGTTCACACGCAACCGATCGTAAAATTCGCCGTACACCGTGGCGCACGTCGCCTCGCCTCGCGCCACAAAGTCCAGCTCCTCAGCTTCTCGGTCGTCGGCCGGCGATGGTGCGAGGCGACCGGAGATCCGCCGCCAATCTCGCGCCGCGTTGAGCGCGCGCGGAAACCCGGCGAACAGGTACGTCTGAAGAATGACTTCCTCGACCCAGATCGGATTGACGACGTCATTCACCCCCGACAGTTCCGCACGAACCTCCGCCTCGCTGCCGCCGGCCAGCACCGCCGCAAGCCGAACGAGCGCCGCCGTCTCCGCATCGAGTGCATCGAGTGTAACGGACACGTGGCCGCGGGCTGTCATCGAACCAACGCCCACGGTGTCATGCGTACGCGCGCCTGCCTCGCCCATGCGCGGCTCGCCGTCATACGGCGTCATTGCGTACAGGCGCGCCGAGCGACGCCACACTCACGAACACTTCGCCGACCTGTTCGCCACGCGTGTTGCGCACGGCCCGAACGGCCGCGTCGCGCAAGCTCTCCGGCAACGGCGATGGCAATCCGCCGTACTCCGCCAGCATCGCCAGCACGGCGACGAACTGCGCCCGCTGCGAGCCGTCCTCGACCTTGAGTGCGAAACCGATACCGCGGTCGATGATCGCAAACGTGTGCACACCTTCCGCGCCGACTTTGCACAACACGTTTCCGCCGATCGCCTCCATGAGGCGTGTATCGAACCGATCGCTGCCGCCCACGAGGAACGGATGCGTCGTCATGGCATGCACTATACGCCGGCTCGTCTCGTCTCCGTGAGTCGACGCGTGGGCGAGTCGTGCGTACGAGAGCGCCATATTCGCCAGCGGGAGCGAGAAGACTGTCACGCCGCAACCGTCGACCGCAACACGGACCTGCTCCGGCGTCATGCCCGCCCACGTGGCAACGGTCTCGTGTGCCGCCCGCTGTACCGCATGCGACGCCTGCTCGTAGCCGGTGGTGGGCTCGCCGAGAAGCACTGCCCGCGCCAGCATGGCCGCGTGTTTTCCCGAGCAGTTGTTGTGGAGGCGCGTGACCCGATCGCCCGACTCGCGAAGCAGCCGTGCGCCGCGCGACGCCAGCGGCTCATGGGCCCCACAGGCGAGGTCGCCTTCCTCGAGACCGATTCCGGCGAGCATCGACTCGGCCAGTGCCACATGCTCCGGTTCGCCACCGTGGGATGCGCAGGCCAAGGCCAACTGGCTCGAGCCCCAGCCCAGACGTTCCAGGCCGCCCGCCCGCACCAGCGGCATCACCTGAAAGGGCTTGGCACACGAACGCCACCACGTCTCCGTGTGCGGATTGCGCACGCCCTCCAGCAGCGTCCCGTTGGCGTCCACGACGGCAGCATGGACACGGTGACGCGATTCGACCGTACCGCCGCGCGTCACCACCACATCGAAGCGGCGCTCCCGGAGCGCCGGGGCGAATACCATCGGCGTCGCCGATGCGAACGGCCCCTGTACGGACGCGCCATCCGGCTCGGCGTGCGGCGCACCAGCGCCTGAGAATATCGATCGAGTCTCGCTCACCCCTGAAAGATAACCGGGGCGAGGGAGGCGAGTCGGCTCAGACGACCATTCGACCTCGGTCAGCGCTCCGTGGAGGCCTGGGCGCGGGGTGACGCGAGCAGGACGCCGGCCAGAACGAGCGCCCCTCCCACGACCGTGCCGATGCCCGGAACCTCGGCGATGCCCGGGAGGAGGGCGGCCAGGATCGTGGCACCGATCGGCTCACCTAGCGTCGTGAGATTCACCACAAATGCCGGCAGGTGGCCGAGCGCCCAGTTCATACCGGTGTGTCCGAGTAGCATGGGGCCGATGGCAAGTCCCGCAAAGATCGACAGTTCGCGGCGCGGCTGCGGCAACAGGACCTCGCCACTGGCGAGCGCAATGAGCAGACATGTGACAAAGGCTGCCCCATAGGCGAGAGAAACGTAGGGCCACACCCCGACACGCTGCCGAAGCCGGCGCCCGATCAAGTAGTACAACGCGGCCGTAACCGCGCCCACGAGCGCCAAGAGGTCGCCGAACAGCGCACGGCCGCCACCCTCCGTGGTCGATCCGCCGGCGATCGCGGAGACAATTCCCGGCAATCCCCCGGGGACGTCGGCCAACCCCACCACCAGCGCACCAATCACGGCGATGACGACCCCGATCCATTGACGTCCGGAGGGAGACTCATGCAGCCAGAGCGCCGACACACTGGCGATCAGCACGGGCTGCAGATTCACCAACGCGACCGAGGCCGCGACCGTCGTGTAGCGCAACGAGGCATTCCAGCTCCAGAAGTGGAGCGCGAGCAACACTCCGGCACCCGCGGCCAGCAGCAATTCCCGTCGGGACAGCAGACGCCACTCTCGCCAGGAGCCCGTGAACATCAGGGCCGCTCCGACGATGAGCATCGACAAACCCAGTCGCCACGTGGCGATCACGATGGCTGAACTCGCAGACAGCCGGATCAGCGGTGCCGCAAAGGAGATCCCGATCAGCGACGCCGCCAGCACGAGGACTGGCGAACGGCGAGAGACGGGGGATTTGCTGGGAGAGGACGAGGCGGGCATCGCGGCGGGAGGAGGCAAGGGAACGGCACAACCGGTGACGAAGCTTATGGGTCCGACTAGCTTCCCCGCCATGACGCCCACCATCTCCCGCGCTCGGCTCGAGGCATTGCTGGCTGACGCCGCCTCGCAGCACGTGGTCATCATCGGCGATGCCATGCTCGACGTGTACCTTCGTGGCGACGTCGACCGCATCTCCCCCGAGGCGCCCGTCCCCGTGGTGCGCGTGCGCGACCGCAAGCTGGCCCTCGGTGGCGCAGCGAACGTGGCGCAGAACGTCGCGGCCGTTGGCGCGGGGTGCGATCTCGTGGCCGTGGTCGGAGACGACGGGGCTGGCAGCACCCTGCGCGAGCGCCTCCAGGCCGGTCGCATGGAGTCGCGGTCGCTCGTCGTGGTCGGTCGACCCACCACGACCAAGACCCGCGTCATGGCGCGATCCCAGCAGCTGGTGCGGTTCGATGAAGAAGATGACGCGGACCTCGAAAGCGCAGACGTGGCGCGTGTGCTCGAGGCCATCGAAACCGCCATGCCGCACGCAACGGCGCTCGTCTTCGAAGACTATAACAAAGGCGTGCTCGTCCCGGCGGTCATCGAAGGCGCGATCGCTGCCGCGCGCACGCGGAATCTCCCGATCGTCGTAGATCCGAAGTTCCGCAACTTCTTTGCGTATCGTGGGGCCACCGTGTTTAAGCCGAATCGTCGAGAGCTTGAAAGTGCACTCGGCGCGGCTGTTGATCTGGAACATCCGGCGGCGTTGCCGGAGACCTTTGCGCGCCTCGGCGTCGAGCACTTGCTGCTCACGCTCGGTGAGCGCGGCATGGCACTGGTCTCGTCAGACGGCGTGGTGCATCGCGTCCCCACCACCGCCCGTGAGGTGTACGACGTGGTCGGTGCCGGCGACACCGTCACGGCGTATCTGGCGACGATGCTCGCCGCGGGAGCCACCGCGCTCGAGGCAGCGATCGTGGCGAACTACGCCGCCGGCGTCGAAGTGGGGAAGCTCGGTGCCGCCACGGTCACGCCCCACGAAGTCCTCGAGGCTTACGACGCGCACATTGCGGATGCGTGAACTACATTTGCCAAGGGCGGCGGCGGGGTATCGCCACGTTTGGTCCGGTAGCTTAGTTGGTTAAAGCGCTCGACTCATAATCGAAGGATCGTGGGTTCAAGTCCCACCCGGACCATACGCCTCGGTGCCATGCACCGAGGCGTATGTCTTTGGCAGAACCGGAGGGGGCTTCCCACCGCCGATCCCCTCCGTTACGTTCTTGATCCGCGCGGTGAGTTGTCGAGCACGGAACGCTATGGGGCGTGTAGCTCAGCTGGTTAGAGCGCTGCTTTCACACAGCAGAGGTCCGGGGTTCGAGTCCCTGCACGCCCACTTCATCATCTCGTAGTACAAGAACGGCCGGTCATCTTCACTGATGACCGGCCGTCTTTTTGTTCAGTGTCGGCGGTTTGGCGATCAGAACACTTCCGCCGCTACGGCCGGTGCCTTGACCCGCTCGACACCCCGGAGCACGGTAATCCGCGCACCAGCTTGCCGCAGACGACCGATGGTGCGGTCGTCCAAGCGCGCGCGAAGCACAATCACATCCTCGTCGGTGCGCTGATCCAGCACCTCACCGTCGCGATGCATCTCGGCAATCATTCGCCCGTTGGCCGCCGGCAGCCGGACTTCAAGCACGGGACGTTGGCGACGCAGGCTGTCCAACAGTGATGCGCGCAGCCCGTCGAGACCACCGGGCTCGATGGCCGACACGAACAACGAATTCGGGATGAGATTCGCCACGCGTTCACGAACGGCCGCCACTTCGTCGGCTGGCAGCAAGTCCATCTTATTCATGATGTACAGCTTCGGCTGATCGGCCAGCCCGAGATCCGCCAGCACACCGTCCACGACATCGCGCTGCTCTTCCCAGACCGGATGACTCGCGTCGATGACGTGCAGCAGCAGATCCGCTTCCTTCGCCTCGGACAACGTGGCCCGGAACGACGCGACCAGATGGTGCGGCAGCTTCCGGATGAACCCGACGGTGTCGGTGAGGAGCACGGTGTAGCCGTCGCCGACGTCGACTTCACGCGTGAGCGGATCGAGCGTGGCGAAGAGACGGTCTTCCACGAACACCTGCACGTCATTCGCCATCTGCCGCAGGATCGATGACTTGCCCGCATTCGTGTAGCCAACGAGGGCAACTCGGTAGTGCGCCTTGCGTCCTTCCCGCTGCACTTCGCGCGCGCGCTCGACATCGGCGAGGCGCTCCTTCAGCACGCGAATGCGATGTTGAATGAGACGACGGTCGGTTTCAAGCTGCGTTTCACCCGGACCACGTACGCCGATACCACCGCGGAACTTCTCGAGGTGGGTCCACATGCGTGTGAGTCGCGGCAGCAAATACTGCAGCTGCGCGAGTTCCACCTGCATGCGGGCCTCGCTCGACCGCGCCCGCGTGGCGAAGATGTCCAGAATCAGCTCCGCGCGATCCATCACGCGCGTTCCGACAATGGCTTCGACGTTCTTGCCTTGGGCCGGCGTCAGCTCATCATCGAAGAGCACCAGCGTGGCACCGAGTTCGTTGATGCGCAGCTTGAGCTCCTCGACCTTCCCGCTGCCCAGGTACGTCGCGGGATGCGGCCGATCGAGCGCCTGCGTTAACCGGCCAACCACGACAGCCCCAGCCGTGTCGGCCAGGCGGGCGAGTTCTTCGAGGTGTTCTTCTGATTGATGACGGGCATTACCACGCTTCGACGGTGCACTGACGAGCACCGCGCGCTCGACTGGCGGCGTGAGGGAGATGATCTCGCGGCTGATGTGCGTCTACCTAATTCTGAGAGGGCGAAGCCGATCAGCGTCCGTTGCCGGACACCGAGGAGTACCGTCCCGTCCGGTCGTATGGACGGGTGAAATTGCCGAGCGGTGTGGAGACAGTGAAATCGCCGCGCACGCGGTAGTTCACCGTGCCGGCCGTGACCAGAGACCGACCAGCCGCGCCGAGGCCGGCGTAGGTGAAACGTACGGGCAAGCGCACCAGCGAGGAGTCGTTCTCTGGCACCACGAACCGACCGTCAAGCGCACCACTTCCGAGCTTGATGGTGTCCACATCCACTTGATACGTCATACTTAGCGCGTCGAGCTTGTAGCCATTCGGGTTGTAGACCGAGAGCACAACGTCGACGCTGCCCCCGGTGAGCCCGAGGCCCGTCACGTTGAACTCACGCAGCGTCACCACTGGTTCCTTGAACGTCGCGCGTCCAAGCGTGGCGCACGCGGCACCGCCCGTGGTCAACGCCACGACTGCTCCCGCCGTCATCCAGCGCCGTACAGCCCTCGTCATGCGCATCTCATATCCCCAGAGCTGAAAGGTCTGCTCCCAAGTTTCCGGTGGCGTCGGAATCGACGGCGCACCGAGTCCTTGAATGGTACCCGTCCCCTCGGTCGTGTTCCGTCACTCGACAACGGGAGGCCCGCCACGTTCGGCCCACCACGCGAGACGTTTGGCGATCTGCTTCTCCTCGCCGACCGATAGAGGATGATAGTAGGTCTGCCCTTGGAGTTCCGGTGGCTGATACGGTTGCGCAACAAACGCCCCGGGATGATCGTGCGGATACTCGTACGGCACGCGGCGATCGGGATCGGCGCGCAGATGCATCTCCGAATTGAGCAGATGCGCCGGCACGGGCACGGACGGTGATTCCGCGGCGGCCGCGCGGGCCGCTGCCCATCCGAGGTACAGTCGATTCGACTTCGGCGCGACGGCGCAGTACACGGCCGCTTGCGCCACCGCCCGTTCACCTTCCGCGGGCCCGAGTCGGCGGAACGTCTCCCAGGCGGTCATCACGATGCCGATCGCTTGCGGATCCGCGAGACCGATATCCTCCGTCGCCATGGCCGCCAACCGACGCAAGAAGATCTGCGGGTCTTCGCCGGCCTGGAGGCCGCGCGCCAGCCAGTACAGCACGGCGTGCGGGTCACTGCCGCGCAGCGACTTATGAAAGGCCGACAGCACCGCGTTGCGGTCGACATCGACGCGATCGTAGCTCACGACGCGTGTTCCGAGCGCATCGGCCAAGGCGTCACGCGTGAGCGCGGCACCGGTCGGGAGCATCTGCGCGACCGCCTCCAGCGCACCGAGCGCACGACGCGCGTCGCCATCGGACTGCTCCGCGAGCCAGCGCAGCGTGTCCGGATCTGCCTGCACCCGTAAAGCACCAAGACCGCGATGTTCGTCGGCCAGCGCGCGCGCGCATACGCTGACGACGTCTTCGATCGTGAGTGGACGGAGCGCGTACACGCGAGACCGTGACAGCAACGCGCCCACCACCGCGAAGCCGGGCACCTCGGTCGTTGCCCCACACAACGTGATCACACCATTCTCGACGTGTGGCAGTAATGCATCCTGCTGCGACTTCGCCCAACGGTGGATTTCATCGATCACCACCAGCGTGCGGCGCCCTTCAAAGTTGCGACGCTTCTCCGCGTCGGCGACGATTTCACGAAGACGTGGGATGCCGTCGGTAACCGCGTTCAGGACCACGACCGTCTGCTGCATGTATCGGCCGATCAGACTGGCAATCGTGGTCTTGCCCGTCCCACTGGGACCGGTCAGAATCACGCTCCCGATCGTGCCGTTCCGGATCGCATCGCCAAGCGGTCGACCGGGAGCGAGCAGATGCTGCTGTCCGACGACGTCTTCGAGGCGTTCCGGGCGCATACGAGCCGCCAGTGGCTCCGGTGAACTCGCCGCGAACAGGGTGGCGCTCATCGGGCGATCGAGCGGGCGCCCGCCGGCGCGCCCGTCTGCAAGCCGAGTCTCGCGGCGGCGGATGCCAACGCGGTGGCCAGCTCCGACGAGGGGGCGAGCATGGTGCGCGACGGAACCCAGACCGCGGCCGGTGGCTCGGCCCGTTCGGAAAGCCCCAACCCATCTAGCAGAAAGTACCAGCGATCCGAACGTGAGTAGATCACGAGCAGCAGCTCGGGCGTGAGCGACAGCTGATCGTCCGGCCCGAACACCGACATCTCCACGCCCCCGTACGTCGCCAGCGGAAAGCGCAGACGCCCGAGCGCGTCGCGCAGATCCGGCAGCGCGACGTCGAAGCCCGCCCATTCTGTACCGCTTCGCAGATCGCTCATCACGACATCGACAGCGGGATCGAGATGCAGCGTCAAGGCGTGCAGCAGGTCGACGGCGCGTTCTGCCGTCGTCCCGATGCGCGCGACGTGCACGCCGGCATCCTTCGACGCGACAAACCAATCCGACACCGGACGGAAGCGCCCGGCCTCGTCGCCGCCCGACGGCGACATCGCGTTTCGCATTTGGAGATTCATGCGCCCGGTCAGGCGGTTTCAGAGAGACTGGCGAGGTCGCGTGCCGCCTCGAGCAGCGCATCCCGTGTGTTCGCAGCGGGGTCGTCGATCACCCGCTGCAGGAGCGCATGCAACAATCGCCCCAACGCCGGTCCGATCGCGATACCCGCACTGCGCAGATCGTCGCCATCGATTGCGAGATCGGCCAGTTCGATGGGCTCTCGGAAGGCGATCGTGAGCAGGCGTCGGTGAAGCCGACGCACCAAGGCCGGACTCACCCCTCCCATCGCGCTCCACTGGGCGGCGGCCAGGCGCACAAAGCCCGCCACTCGTAATCGCCCGACGTTCGCCGCCAGGCGCCGAAGTTCGGCGTCAGCTGGGAGGACACCCGAGGCCATCGTTTCGGCGAGCGATGGCCCGAAACGGCTCCACCGATCCACGAGCGACGACACGTTGGAAGTGTCCTGATTCGAAAAGCGGAGGTCGCGTAATGCCCGCTCCGCCGGCTTGGCGCCGCCCTCGCTGAAGAGTGCGGCGACACGCAGGGTCTTCCGGAGCGGACGACCGGCTAAGCCGGGGCGAGGCAAGGCGTCGATGGCGCGTAACGTGTCGTCGCGGACCTCGGCCAACATCGGTACCAGCGACGCGAATGCCCCCGCCTCTCGCCACCGAACGAACGCCACCGACGGAGCCAGCACCTGTTCCATGGTTTTCTCAAGCTCCTGCTTCACCCGCTCGGGAGACAACCGCGTGAGAAACGGTGCACTCTCGACGATCGCCGCCCAGGTGTCCGGCGCGATCTCGAAGCCGAATCGCGCCGCGAAGCGGATCGCCCGCAGCGCTCGCAGCCGGTCTTCGCGCATCCGCGCGTCGGCCTCTCCGACGGCGCGTACCACGCGACGCGTCAGATCGATCTGCCCACCAAAGGGGTCGTGCAGACGGTGATCGATCGGATCGTACGCGATAGCGTTGATCGTGAAATCGCGACGTGCCAGGTCCTCATCCAGCGAGGCGCCGAACTCCACGACGGCGTGCCGCCCGTCGGTCTTCACATCCCGGCGAAAGGTCGTCACCTCATGCATGACGTGGTCGCGGTCGAGCACACCGATCGTTCCGAATTCGATCCCAACCGGCACGGTGCGGCGGAACAGCTTCCGGACTTGCGTCGGCGTCGCCGCGGTCGCGAGATCCCAGTCAAGGTGGGCCTCCCCCAGCAGCGCGTCGCGCACGGCTCCGCCGACGCACCAGGTTTCGAAGCCCGCCTGCTGGAGCGTGCGAGCGATGTCGATGACCTGGCCGGGGGTGCGCAAGTTCCCACGAGACGCTGCGCTCGCTATCCGCAGAGCACGCTCCCGCCGTTCACATTCAGAATTTCGCCGGTCACATGCCGAGCCAACGGGCTGGCCAGAAAGAGAACGGGTCCGGCGATGTCCGACGGGGAGGCCACGCGCCCCAATGGGATGGCGGCCTCGATCCGCTCGCGTCCGGCAGCGAACGGCTTCGCCACGGCCTCGGTATCGACCCACCCGGGCGCCACGGAGTTCACCGTGATATCTCGACTACCGAGCTCAACCGCAAGCGACTTCACGAAGGAGATCATCGCCCCCTTCGTTGCCGCGTAGTCGGCGTGACCCGCCTCGCCCCGTTGTCCCGCCGTACTGGATACGAAGATCATACGACCACCGTCGCTCATCACTCGCGCCGCCGCCCGCGCCCCGTAGAACATTCCGTCCAGGTTGGTCGCCATCGTGAAACGCCATCGATCATCGTCGAGCAGCGAAACGGGCAGCGGATCAGGCGGCCAAAAGCCTGAGTTTCCCACATAGATATCCACACCGCCGAAGAGCTGCATGGCTTTATCCACAAAGTCCTGATTCGCCGTTTTTGTGGACAAATCTCCCATGTGCGAAAAATTCCGCACTTTGTGATTTGTGAGATCTGCAATCACAGCCGCCGCCTCGTTCGAGCGATTGCGGTACGCGATTCCCACATCGGCCCCGGCCTGTGCGAGCAAGCGCGCCACGGAAGCGCCAATCCCCCGTGCCCCGCCGGTGACCAGCGCTCGCTTCCCTTTCAGTGAGATCATGCCAAGCCTATCCTGTGAAAGTACATGACACGTCGTGCGTCAAGTAGTTAAGTGAAAAGGGTTTATCGTTCAGAATTGGACAGTTCTTCACAACGTCTGTTCGATCGCGTCACAGATCGCGTGCTGAATACAGAGATGTATCTCCTGCGCCCGGTCGGTCCGATCCGTCGGCACCACCACGGTGTGATCCGCCAGCAGTCGCAAGGCGCCGCCGTCCCGTTTCGTGAGGGCCAGCACCGGAATGCTCTTCGCCTTGGCCGCCTCAGCGGCACGCAGGACGTTTGGAGAATTTCCGCTGGTCGAATGGATGATCAAGAGATCGCCACTTTTCCCAAGGGCTTCTATCTGACGAGAAAATATGTGATCGAACCCGAGGTCGTTGCCCGCCGCCGTGATCAACGAGGTGTCGGTGGTCAGGGCGATGGCGGGGTAGGCGCGACGGTTTCGCATGTAGCGAACGACGTACTCTGTGGCCATGTGTTGCGCGTCGGCTGCCGATCCGCCGTTCCCGCAGAATAGGAGCGTTCCCCCCTGATTCACCGTGGTGCGCACCATCTCGAGCGCGCGCTCGATCTCCGGCGCGAGGTCACGGGCGACCTGTTCGGCCGTCGCTGCCAGCTCCGTCAGAGCGGCAAGCAACGGGGCAACGGACGCGTCTGGAGCGTTCTGCGGGCCTTGATCGGCGTGGGTCATAGCTCGGTATTGGTTCAGGTATCGATCGTCTTAGCGACCGAGTATGCGCTTGATGCGTCCAACCAGGCCGTCGCGAAGGGGGGGGACCGGCAGCGGATCCTCGTCGCCCAGCACCCGCTCGGCGTTCGCCCGCAGCAAAAGGTCCGACTGCTCGTCTGCCCCCCGCTCGGCGAGCCAATCACGAGCGGTGCCCAGCGATCGGCCATCGCCGTGGTTGTCGGACGCCAGGATGTCGATCAGTCCATCCGCCAGCATGGCCTTGGCCAAGTCCGCAGGCACCCCACGTCCCATGAGCACCGAGGCGTCGGTTTGAATGACCACTCCCAGCGCTCGCCACTGCCGCACCAACTCCAGCGTGCAGCCGAAGTAGCGCTCCGGATGAGCCAAAATGGGCGTCCGCCCGCTGCGGGCAATACGACGGAGCTCGCTCGTCGCCCCGCGCGGTAGTCCGCCGCGGGTGAATTCCACCAGCAGCGCCCGGGAGTTCCCCAAGCAGAGTTCGGGAGCCGTCAATTCGACACCTGGGCTGTCGAGCATGATCTCCCAACCCAGCCGAATGTCCAAGTCGGCCGGCGCCGCGGCGCGCAGCAGCGCCAGCAGTTCGCCGTGGCGCGCGTACGGCGCGCTCGCGGCCTGACTCGCGTTGAGATGCGGCGTACAAACCAGTACGGTGACGCCCTGAGCCGCGAACCGCTGGAGCACGGGAATCGAGACGTCGAGAGACGGCGACCCGTCGTCGACGCCCGGCAGCAGGTGCGAATGAATGTCGATCATGACGCGTCCCTCCTGCTGACGTGGCGCGGCGATGTGGACATCGCTCGCGTGCGGCGGCTCAGGCGCCCAGCGATGCAGGGAGCGCCGCAATTCGGGCAAGGGCGCGAGCGGCCCGGGCGTCCATCAGCGCCGGTTCGTCGGCGGCCGCTTGGAACGCGTAGGTCACCAGCGCATCGACCGCGAGCAGGTCAAGCGCGGTCGTCCGTGCTGTCGAGCCGGAGGCGAGCAATGCATCCAGCAACTGCACACCCGCGTCGAGGCACGCCTCGGGCACCTGCTGTACGGGCAGATGCGCAAACGGTTCCAGCAACGCCGAGAGCCGAACCCGCAGCCCTTCGGGCGGCGCAGGCGTCAGGGCATCGAACCAGCCGCCCACCGTGGTCATCTTCGGGTCCCTCGTACTCACCGCGCCGTTCGTCGCGCTCACCCGGCGGATGCCAGGCGATCGAAGATTTCAGCGGCCGCGGCAATCGCCGCGTCCAGCTTGTCGGCCTCGACACCAGCCTGCGCCATGTGCGGCTTCCCGCCGCCACGCCCACCGACGGCTGCCGCCACCTCACGCACCACGATGTCCGCTCGCAATCCACGATCACGCGCGTCGTCGGTGGACACCGCGAGCAAGGCGCCCTTTCCGTCGGCCAGCACGGCACCCAACACCGCCACGCCGCTTCCGAGCGCCTCCCGCAGTGAATCGCCGAGCGCCTGAAGCGCCTTCACATCGACAACCTCGACTCGCGTCGCGATGAATCGGACACCGCGCACTTCGGTGGCCTGCGCCGCCAGCTGCTGCGCGACACCGCCACCGGACACGCCGCCCCGCATCGCTTCATCCAGGCGCTTCTCGAGCTGCTTCCGTTCGTCGATCAGCGCGTCGATCTTCTTTTCGATCTGCTCGATATTCGTGGCCGTGCCGGCCATCGGCACCTTCAGGCGCGTGGCCACCTGCACCAGTGCGCGCTCGCGATCGGCAAGGAACTGAAACGCGCGCGGTCCGGTGACGGCCTCGATGCGACGCACGCCAGCCGCCACGCCGCCTTCCGACACGATGCGCACAAGGCCGATCTCGGCAGTGTTCTTCACATGCGTGCCGCCACAGAGCTCGACGGACAACGTCGGAATCTCCACCACGCGCACCACGTCGCCGTACTTCTCGCCGAACAGCGCCATGGCGCCCTGCGCCACGGCATCCGCGTAGGCCGACTCGCGCGTGTTGACGGGCGCGGCGGTCCACACGCCGGCGTTCACCTGGGACTCGATCGCAACCAGCTGGTCGTGTGTGAGCGGACCGTGGTGCGTAAAGTCGAAGCGCAGACGATCGGGTGAGACCAGCGAGCCGGCCTGGTGCACATGTTCACCGAGCACATGTCGCAGCGCCGCGTGCAGCAGGTGCGTCGCCGTGTGATTGCGCTCGGTATCATGACGACGCTCGCGCGGCACCACGGCGTGCGCCGGACCAAACGTGATCTCGCCGGTGGCGGTGCCGATGGCGGCGATACGGCCGTCAATCTTCTTCACATCGGACACGCTGACCGACCAGCCGGATCCGGTGATGGTGCCATGATCCGATACCTGACCGCCGGACTCCGCGTAAAACGGGGTCTCGCGCATCATGACGGCTACGCGTCCGTCCGGCAATGCGCGCACTGCCGTCACGACGGTGTCGGTTTCAGTCACGTCGTACCCGACAAATCGGCCAAGCTTGGCGGCATGCTGCTGATCGTGCGTCCACTGCGTCGGATCGCCGAAATCATCAGCGCTCACGGTGATCTGCCGCGACTTGCGCTCGTCCTGAGACTGCTTGCGCTGCGCGGAGAGGGACTGCTCGAATCCGGCGATGTCCACCAGATATCCGCGCTCACGAGCCATGAGTTCGGTGAGGTCGATCGGAAAGCCGAACGTGTCGTACAGCCGGAACGCGTCTTCTCCGGACAACGTGCCACGCATGGTCGTCGAGCCTTGCGTCGATGCGGCCGGCGCCAGCTCCTCGAATCGGGTCATACCCGCGTCGATCGTCGTGAGGAAACGCTCCTCTTCGGCGCGCGTGGTCTCCAGGATGTGCTTGCGCCGCACATGCAACTCGGGATACAGGTCGCGCATCGTTTCGATCACGACATCGACGACATGCACGAGCGTCGGTTCGCGGCGACCCAGCAGCCAGGCATGGCGGACGGCGCGGCGCAAAATCCGACGCAGCACGTAACCGCGGCCTTCGTTGCTCGGGAACACGCCATCGGCCAAGAGGAACGCGGTCGCGCGTGCATGGTCGGCGATCACGCGGAACGACGCCGGATCGATCTCACGGCCATCCTTGCCGACCGCCGAGCCGAGCCCCACGCCCGGACGATACGGGTAGCCGATGCCGACAATCTCCTCGACCTTCGCGATGAGCGGGCGGAAGAGATCCGTGTGGAAATTATTCGTGACGCCCTGCATGACGGCGGCGATGCGCTCGAGCCCGGCCCCGGTGTCGACCGACGGCTTGGGAAGCGGCACCATCGTTCCATCCTGCTGCCGGTCGAACTGCATGAAGACGAGGTTCCAGATCTCCAGGAAGCGACCCGCTTCGGCGCCTTCAACGAAGGCATCGAGCGAGTAATCCTGAATGTCCGTATTCGTCCACTCGCCGTGCGCGTCTTTCGGGAACGCCCAGTCGGGGGCCATGTGCGCGAGATCGACGTAGATCTCGGTGCATGGACCGCAGGGACCGGTATCGGCCATCTGCCAAAAGTTGTCCTTCGCCCCGAGTCCGTAGATCCGGTTGTCCGGCACGTCGGCCACGTCCTTCCACAACTGACGCGCTTCATCGTCCTCGTGGAAGACAGTAACGCGCAGGTGCTCGCGCGGAATCTTCAGGTCCTCGGTGATGAACTCCCAGGCGAATCGGATCGCATCGCGCTTGAAATAATCACCGAACGAGAAATTGCCGAGCATCTCGAAGAAGGTGTGGTGGCGCGCCGTATGCCCGACCTGTTCGAGGTCGTTGTGCTTGCCTCCGGCACGAACGCATTTCTGCGACGTGGTCGCTCGCCGATTACCATCGGGGGCGTCCTCCATGCCGAGAAAGACCTTCTTGAATTGGACCATCCCTGCGTTCGTGAATAGCAGGGTGGGATCATCGGCCGGAACGAGCGCGGAGCTCGGGCGGATGGCGTGGCCATTCTTTTCGAAGTAGGCCAGGAATCGGGCGCGGATTTCGGACGCAAGCATAGGCGTGCAAATATAGACGACAGCGAGTGCAATGTGCGGGGGCTACTCGCTCTCGCTTTCAGATTTCCGTCCGAGCACCTCACGCAGCACCTGTCCGATAACGCTGCCGCCGAAGCCACGGCGCTGCAGAAACGCGACCAAGCGGCGGCGAACGACTGCCGGCTCATTGGAACCCAGAGCCCGCACACGCTTCTCTGCCAACACAAGGCACGCCGCCAACTCGTCAAAGCCGTCTTCACTGATGGCCGCGGTCACGGCATCGTTCACCATTCGGCCTTCGACCCCTTTCCGTCGAAGGACCTGTCGCACCTTGGCGGGCGCCTCCCCGTGCCGCAGTCGTGCCGCCGCCTCGGCATGCGCGACGTCCTCATCGGAAAGCACCCCAATGGCGGTCAGGCGGTCGAGCGCCTCGGCGATCAGCGCGGCATCAGGCTGCACCCGTCGAAGGCGAATTTCGAGCTCGCGGCGCGTCTTTCGGCCACGCGCGAGCGCGCCGACGGCGCGGTCGCTGACGTCCGTGATGGCCGACTCGCGGCCAAGGTAGGCCACCGCGTCGACATCGAGCTCGACGCCCGCGCGGGTAGCCCCCGTCTCGCTCAGGGCGCCGATGGCGACGGTGAAGATGCGCCCGTCGGTGAGCGTGAGCACGAATCGCCCCGGCCGACGCGACGATTCTAGCACCGTTTTTACGGTACCGGGCCCGCTCCCTGGTTCAGGAGGGGGTACGAAAAGAACCGAGGGGTTACTCACAATGAGCCGTGGTGATCCGGGCACCACTTCACATCGCAAGCCACCCCTCGGCCCTCTTTTCGTTCACGCATACGGCAGATACCGCGTACTACTCCTCGGTCTCTTCGGGCGCGCCCGGCGCTGCTGCTTCCTTCACACCGAGCAACACCTTCACCTTCTCTTCGATCTCAGCCATCAGGACCGGGTTGTCCTTGAGGAACATCTTCGCGTTCTCACGACCCTGCCCGATGCGCTGGGTGCCATAGCTGTACCAAGCGCCTGCCTTGTCGATGATGCCGGCTTCCGAGCCGATGTCGACGAGCAGCGACGTGTGGCTGATGCCTTCGGCGTACATGATGTCGAACTCAGCCTGCTTGAACGGCGGTGCGACCTTGTTCTTGACGACCTTCACGCGGACGTGCGAGCCGACCACTTCTTCCTTGTCCTTGACCGGTCCGATGCGGCGGATGTCGAGGCGCACCGAGGCGTAGAACTTGAGCGCCTTACCGCCGGTGGTGGTTTCCGGGTTGCCGAACATGACGCCGATCTTTTCGCGCAGCTGATTGATGAAGATCACCGAGGTCTTCGAGCGCGCGATCGCGCCGGTCAGCTTACGCAGTGCCTGACTCATCAAGCGCGCCTGCAGACCGACGTGGGAGTCACCCATGTCGCCCTCGATTTCCGCTTTCGGCACCAGCGCGGCAACGGAGTCGATCACGATGACGTCGACGGCGCCGGAGCGCACGAGGATTTCACAGATCTCGAGCGCCTGCTCGCCGGTGTCGGGCTGGGAGATCAGCATGTTCTCCACATCGACGCCGAGCTTCTTGGCATACTCGGTATCGAGCGCATGCTCGGCATCGATGAAGGCCGCCACGCCGCCCAGCTTCTGCGCATTCGCCACCACGTGCAAGCAGAGCGTGGTCTTACCGCTGGACTCGGGTCCGTAGATCTCGGTGACGCGGCCGCGCGGAATACCGCCGACGCCAATTGCCGCATCGAGATTGATGGCGCCCGTGGGGATCGATTCGACACGCACTTTCGAATCGGTACCGAGGCGCATGATCGAACCCTTACCGCAGCTCTTTTCGATCTGCGCGACTGCGAGCGCCAGGGCCTTGCGCTTGTCGTCTGACATCACTGTGCCCGCCATAGAAACCGCCGTCGTGAGTGGTGAAGCCGCCATGCCCTGGCTCGCGAGAATCTACCGGGAACGCGAGCAGGACCAAGACCCGAATAAAATACGAAGAACCATCGATGTGGACAACTCCCCTGCACTGTCTGATTTCAGGGCAGTAGAAAGGCATTCTCCACGTGCTGCACTCGGACATTTTGACCGGAAATGAGGATTCCGACCACATCGAAGCGGTACGTCAGCTCGGGGGCACCGTGTCGATCCACCCAAACGCGGGCGCTGCGGCCGAGTTCCCGGCGTTTCCGAAAGTGTACGGCCTCCACGGGGTGTCCGAATGCCTCCCCACGCCTCGCCTTCACTTCCACGAACGCGATGTCGTTCCCGCGTCGCATGATCAGGTCGATATCGCGATGCCCGCTGCGGAAGCGATGCGCAACGAACTCCCATCCGTCACGTCGCATCCATCGCGCGGCAATGCGTTCGCCCAACAGCCCGAGAGCCTGTCGTTGTTTCGTCATGGGCGCACGATACCGCGGTCGCCCACGGCGCGTGTCACCAGAAATGCGCCGACGAACTCAAAAGAACGCAGCGCCGGCACGCGCGGCGAGAATGGTCGCGGGATCGTCGCTGATGATCCCCTGCACACCGTGCGACCAGAGCTGTGTGGCCTTCACGGCATCGTTCACCGTCCACACGTGAGTGACCACGCGTGCGTGGCGCACGGCTCGGGCGATCGCGCTAATCGGTAACGGGACGCCGTTATACGTGGGCGGGATGCAGAGCGCCTGATACCAGGGTGACGGTATCCGACGCCGAAGCAGCGACGGCCACAGCAGTCGCGCCACGTCAGGCGTACTCGCGCCGAGAGCGAAGCCCTGTCCGCGCAGCGGCTGGGTGCTTGCAGATTCGAAGCCGGCCACAATCACGCGTTTCTGGAGGCCATGTCGGGTAATCGCAGCGAGCAGCGCGGCCGACGCGGCCGGCGTCTTCAGCTCCACGATCAGCGGCAGCGTACTCGGCAACGCCTCGACCACGTCGTCAAACGAGGGAATCACGACGCCGCGATCACGCCACGGAAAGCTGCGCCCACCGTCCACGGTGAAGCGCGCTCCGGCGTCGTGCGCACGGAGCGTGGCGAACGTCTGGGTCGCGACCGCGCCACTCCCACTGGTGGTCCGGTCGATCGTCAGGTCGTGCATGAGGAGCAACACGCCGTCGCTCGAGACCTGTACATCGAACTCGACGGCATCCACCCCAAGCACCACGGCCTCTTGCAACGACTCGAGTGTGTTCTCCGGTGCGTGCGCGCGGTTGCCTCGATGTCCGATCACCGGACGGGCGTTCTGGTCAAGCAAGATCATGGTGCAAGATAACGCGAATGCACGAGGGGGCGGCGCACGCTGTGCACCGCCCCCTCGTCAACTCCGCGCTGTCACGGTCGTGCACCGGGCGCGTTCCGCACCCGGTGCCGCGCCGGATCAGAAGGAGTACTGCAGACGTGTCATGATCAAGCGACCCGTCTCCGGCACGCCCGGGAAGGTGCGGATGCGATTGTCGAACATATTCTGCGCGTTGAGCGACCACATGAGCTTTTGGCTGCCGAGGTCGAAGCGCTTGGAGACCTGCGCGTCCATCGTGAGCGCCTCGGGCACATTCTCGTAGCAGAACGTACCGGCAGGCGCCGGGCTGCAGCGATTGGCACCACCCGACGCATTCGCCACGGCGCCGGTCTGACCAGCGGCGATCGGGAAGGCGAAGTTCGTGGTGTAGTAGCTCGAGTTTACGGGATACGCCTCGTTGTAGCGAGTGCGGAGCTCAAAGCCCAATCCGTTCTCATCGTTCCGATACCGGACGCCGAGCGAACCACGAGAGTTCGGCGAGTTCGACATCAGCGGCAGGTTGTTTCCACCCGGGACGCTGCGGAAGATATTCTGGCTCTGCCAGCTGTAGGACAGGTCCACCGTGACGCGATCGGTTGCCGAGATGTCGGTGGCGAGGTCGAGACCGCGCACCCAGATCGACTTGCCGACGCTGGAGTACGTGAGGTAGAGATCCGTGCTCGTGCTAGTGGCGTTGTCGAAGGTCACGACGCCCAACGGCGCCGGAGCAAAGCTACGACCGAGGCTCGGGCCGAGCGCGGCACCGATGCCAGTTGCCAGCGCGGTGGCGTTGCCGACGCCGAGTCCTGCCGCCTGTTGAAGCGCGGTTGTCAAGTACGATGTCGTCTGGCCGGAGATGTACCCCTTGAGCTGCGTCGTATCGCCAAAGAAGACGTTCGGTGTGGCGATCGCGGACGCCGTACCGACGTCACCACGCTCCTGCCCCCAGAAGGAAAGGTCGAAGCCGATGCGGCTGCCGACACGACCCTTGTAGCCCACTTCGAAGGTGTTGTTGAACGAGGCCCGCAGCGGATCGATGTCGGCCACTTGCGCCGCCTGCAGCGGGGTCGACGTGCCGATAATCGAGAGTCGCGTGCTCAACTCGGCGGACGTCGGCGCACGCGTCGCGAGGTGCTGAATGAGACCCGTCGCCAGTCCGGGGGCTAGCGCCGCCGCCTGCTGCGCGGAGAAGCCGCCCAACTGCAGTGCGCCGGCGATGCCGGCGGTGACGCTCGGGTTGAGCGCGCCAGCGTTGGCACCGATGAGCGGGCCGAACGCCGCCGCCGCGTTGGCACCGACGAACTGACCACCGCCGGCAAGACGCGACTTCATGCACAGGCCGGACGCGGCGCTGCTGGTGCAATCACGGCGAAACTGGAAGCCTTCCTTCGGCGGATTGCCACGAGCGCGGACGTCGAAGCCAGAGCCGCCCACGTTGGGCGCGGCGAGCAAGTCGAGGAAGAAGGAGAAGTTGGCCGGCGTGGAGAACGCGCGGTTGTACGTGAAGCGCAGGTTCTGATTCGGCGTGGGGCGGAAGATCAGGGCCGCACGCGGCGAGAAGAACTGTCCTTCGATCACGTTGTTCGCATCACCGCGGGCCGCGAGCAACAGTTCGATCTTCTCGGTCGGCTTCGTGGAAGACTGAATGTACGCGCCGTACTCCGTGACGTTGTCAACGTCTTCGTTCGAACCGTTGGTCGTGTTGCCGGTTTGCGGATTCGTCCAGATGTAATCGAGACCATAGGTGAAGCTCTGCTTCTTGCCGAGATCAAGGCCGTGCTGGAGCTGTGCGGCCACGACGCGCGACTTGTCGACGATCGGCTGCCCAGATCCGAGGAGGAACGTGCCCCGGTCGTCCATCGCATTCTTGTTGCCGGCGTCGCTGGCGTTGATGAACGCCTGCGCGAAGAGGCGATTCCAGCGGAAACGCTGCTGGAGATTCGTGTACGACCAGTTCTTGATCTGCGCCGTGCCGTTGGTGCCGGTGAGTTCGAGACCGCTGCCGATCTTCGTGTAACCGAGCGTCGTGATGGCTTCCATGCCCTCACGGGGTCGCAGATCGAGGCGTGCCTCGCCGGTGAAGCGCTGCAGATCGAAGTCACGCTGGCTCGCCTTTCCGCGACGCGACTCAGGAACGACCAGCGAGGTGCTGAAGATCTTCGGCTCCTTCAGGTCGTTATACTCCCAGTCCTTACCCTGCATATACTCGCCCGACACCTTGTACGCCGCCTTGTCACTCAGCTTGCCGGCGTGACGCAGTCCCGTGCGGATGATCGAGCGCTCGCCGCCGTCCACGCTGATCGTGGTGCCCTGCGAGGCGAACGGCGACTTGGTGATGATATGGAGCACGCCGTTCGAGCTGTTCGGTCCGTAGAGGGCCGACGCAGGTCCGAGCAGGATCTCCATCCGGTCGATGTCTTCGTTGGTGCCGGTGAATAGGAACGGCACGTTCACGCGCAACGACGGAACGCCGGCAAAACGATAGTCCTGCAGCATCAGCATGCTGCCACTGAACGCGTTGTTGAAGCCGCGCGCCACGACGTTCGACTGGGCGAGACCACCGCGGCTCACATCCACGCCGGGGCTCGAACGCAGGTGATCGGTCACCGTGACCACCGGGCGCTCCGCGATCTGCTCACTGGACACGACAGAAATCTGCGCCGGCGCATCGAGCACCTTTTCCGGACGGCTGCGACTCGCCGTGACGACGGTCTGGTCGAGCGTGGTCGTGCGCGCGGTCATCGCAATGGTGAGCACGGCGCCGGGCCGCACACTGGCCGAGCTCTTCGGCGCAAAACCGAGCACGTTCACACTTACCGTATACGTGCCATCGGGAAGATTCACGATGCGGAATGCACCATCAGCGCCGCTGACGGCACCGTAGGTCATGCCGCCCGCCGCAGTGGCTTTGACGGCAGCGTTCTCGATCGGGCGCCCGCTCTCGGCGTTGGTCACTTTGCCGGTAATCGCGCCGGATTGGGCCGCTAGCCCACCGGCGACCACAGGCAGCGCGCCGAGTGCGAGCAGGGTCGCAGTCAGTACTTGTCGAACTCGAAGAAAAAACATCTAACACCTCGGGAGGGAGGAAAAACGTCGAGGTCCAGCGGCCCGCGGGAAGGAGAGCGGGAAGAGGAGGGACGAGCCGTCTCTATGTTCGCCGGACTGTTGCACGCCGTCAATACGCAGTGACGAGAGTCAACGGAGAATTTGATGAAGTCAGGAACCGCAGATGCGGTCCAAATCCTGAACGCCCACCAGCACATCGCGCGGGCGCGCGGCGCCTTCGGACGGCGCCAGCACGCCGGCCGCTTCGAGCTGATCGATGATACGGGCGGCGCGTCCGTATCCGATCTTCAGCCGTCGCTGCAATAGCGACGTTGATCCCTGGCGATGCTGGATCACGACTTCCGCCGCTTCACGGAAGCGCGCATCCCGGTCGTCGGAGGAGCGATCGCCATCGTCATCGTCACCGCCGTCGCCCTTCGCTTCGAGCGCACGCACGGTTTCTAGAATATCGGGTTCCGCCATGATGCCTTCACCAGCCTCATGACGGGCGCGGGCATCCTCATACCATTTGAGCAGTCGCTCGGTATCCTCACTGGAGAGATATGCCCCCTGGAGCCGCGCCGGTTCCGACTTGCCCGGCGGGATGAACAGCATGTCGCCGTTGCCAAGCAGCGCTTCGGCCCCCGCGCCATCGATGATCGTACGGCTGTCCACTTGCGACGCCACACGAAACGCGATCCGGCACGGAAAATTCGCCTTGATGAGGCCAGTAATCACGTTCACGCTCGGTCGCTGCGTGGCCAGAATCAGGTGAATGCCGATCGCGCGCGCCTTCTGCGCCAACATCGCGATCGGCGTTTCGACTTCGCCCTGCACCGTCATCATGAGGTCGGCCATTTCGTCGATCACCACGACGATATACGGCAAGACACCACCGGAATACGTCCGATCCTCGAAGGCCACTTCGAGATTGCGCGGCTTCTGCACGGGTGCGCCTTCACCGTCAGCATGCTGCTGAACGCGGCGATTGAACTCCTGTAGGTTGCGGCACGCATTCGCTTCGAGCAATCGGTAACGGTCCTGCATCTCCATCACGGCCCACTTCAACACCGACGCCGCGTCACGGTTGTCGGTGATCACTTTGTGTCGCAGGTGCGGCAGTGTGTTGTATACGCTGAGTTCGACCATCTTGGGATCGACCATCAGAAATCGCAGCGTACGTGGCGTGTGCCGATACGCGAGACTCGTGATGATCGTGTTCACGCACACCGACTTTCCGGAGCCCGTGGCGCCAGCGATGAGCAAGTGCGGCATCTTCGCCAAGTCGGCGATCACGGCGCGTCCTTCGAGATCCTTGCCCAGCGCGATCGGAAGCGCTGCGCGCATCTGACGAAATTCTGCCGACTCGAGCACTTCGCGCAGCACCACCATTTCCGGCGACGGGTTGGGCACTTCCACACCGACCGCGCCACGCCCCGGAATGGGTGCCACGATGCGAATGCTCGGCGCCCGCATCGCCAAGGCCAGATCATCGGCCAACGCCGCGATCTGCCGCACCTTCACGCCGGGGGCCGGCTCGATTTCGAATTGCGTAACCGTCGGTCCTGTCGTCCGCCCCACCAGCTCGCCGTCCACTTTGAACGTGCGAAGCGTCGCCATCAGCTTCTCACCCGCCAAGTCCAGCTCGCGTTTGCCGGCATCGGCATTGCGGGCAGGCGCGGCGGTAAGCAGATCGGTGGGCGGCAAGTTGTCGCTGAAGGGCGACGGCTCCGACGACGCGTCGAGGGCCGCCTCGACCGCGGCGGGAGGACGGGCCGTTTCCTTCGCGTTCCTCTTCGATTTCGCGCCGTCGCGACCGGCCTCAGGCGCGAACCGGGCATCCGGCTTCTCGAGTGCGAGGACGTCCCGCGCCAGCACGGGGTCGATCGCCGGCAGCTCCTCGGGTTCCGGCTCGAGCTGCTGGGCCAGTGTGCGGCGCTTGCGGCCGGTCGCGATCGCACGGTCAACCGTCGGCGCTTCGTCTGCCCCGTTCGCATCGGCGCCGCGTCCGGGGCCGAGCAGCATGCGGATCGGATTCCAACGCAGGGTCGCCACCGTGAGCACACTCGTGGCCAGCAAAAAGAACACCCATGCACCGGCCGAGCCGAGTCCTTTGCGCAGGTAGTGCGCAACAAAGCTGCCCCAGAGTCCGGAGCTATCCGACGCCGACGGTTCGCCGCCAAGCGCGAGACCGATCGCTACTGGCACCAGAGTGACCGTGCCCGCGAAGAGCACGCCCCAATCGCTCGCGTCGTCGGCACGCGCGATCCGCCCGAAGAGTGTGAGCGCGACCACCAAGCACCCCAGCGCGACGATCGCCGCTCCCGGAATCCCGACGGTGCTCACCAGCGCGCAGCGCGCCCACGTTCCGGCCGGCCCGAACACGCCGGTCGCCTCGAGGCACAACTGGCCGGCATCGGGTGCATTAAAGATCAATGCACCGGTGAGAAACACCGCAAGCAGCGTCAGCGCGATCGCCGAGAGCTCCCGACGCAGCACAGCGGGTTCCATGCCTAGTGATCCGCGCGAGTCGCGGGCTCGAGCTGAAGCTGTCGATCGTGGTATAGCACTGACCGATGGAAGCGATCGAGCGTCAGGCACATCTCCACATCGCGCTCGAAGCCAGCGGCAACCAACGACCTCGCGTGACCGGCTTCGAGCGCCACCGATGCCACTCCTCCCTGAAACGGCCGTTCCGCCATTTCCGCCACGCGCGCACCATCGCCCCGCGTGACGCGCTCGACCCCGGCGGTAATGCCGCGCACGAGCCGTCCGGCGCAGACGACGTCCTCGAGCGCCACGTGCCGCTCATGGCCAGCGCAGATGATCGTGACATCCCCGCCGTGTTCGATCGCCGACCGCACCGACGCCACGGTGGCGGTCACATTCACGAACGCGGCGAAGTAGCAGGCGCGCGCCCCGTGTGACGCGGCTAACGCCATTGTGCCGTTGGTCGTCGTATAGAGAATCGTCCGTCCTTCGACCGATGCCGGTGTATACTCGGCGGGAGAATTGCCCAGATCGAAGCCATCGATCTTCACCATGCGCCGCTCACCCGCCAGTTGAACCTCGCCCCGCGCGTACGCCTTCGCCCGCGATGCCGTTTCGTCGACGGTCTCGAACGGGATCACAGCGCGCGCCCCCGCATCGAGCGCCGCGGCCACAGTGGTGGCCGCGCGCAGCACGTCAATGACCACGACGATACGATCCGCCACCTCGGCGGGCGCAACTTGCGCCTCGCCGAGCAGCACATCGATGCGCACTATGTCGGTTCCTTGAGCAGATCGGTCCCTTCCAACTCGAGCCACTTGGTGTGCACCTTGCCGGCCTTAAAGGCAGGATGCTGCATGACGCGGGCGAGGAAGGGCATGGTGGTCTTCACCCCTTCGATCACGAAGCTCTCGAGTGCGATCTGCATGCGCTTGAGCGCCTCTTCGCGCGTGTTGCCCTGCACGATGAGCTTGGCGATCATCGAATCGTAGTACGGCGGCACGGTGTAGCCCGCGTAGGCATGGGTGTCGACGCGCACGCCGGGGCCGCCAGGTTGATGGAAGACCTCCAACTTGCCGGGCGACGGCTGGAAATTGCGGGCTGGATCCTCGGCATTGACGCGGCACTCGATCACGTGACCGCGAAACGCGGGCGTCTCGAGGATCGACAAGGGAAGCCCCGACGCCACACGAATCTGCTCCTTCACGAGATCGACGCCCGTGAGCATTTCGGTCACGGGATGCTCGACCTGGATGCGCGTGTTCATTTCCATGAAAAAGAATGAACCGTCTTCGTCGAGTAGCATTTCCACGGTGCCCGCGCCGACATAGTTGATCGCCTTCGCGCCCCGCACGGCCGCCTCGCCCATCTTCTCGCGCAGTTCCGGCGTCATCACGGGACACGGCGCTTCCTCGATCAGCTTCTGGTGACGACGCTGCACCGAGCAATCGCGTTCGCCCAGGTGAATGACATTGCCGTGCATATCGCCCATCACCTGAAATTCGACGTGCCGAGGACGCTCGAGAAACTTCTCGACATACACGTCGCCGTTGCCAAACGCGGAGAGCGCTTCAGAGCGGGCAAGCTGGAAGGAACGCAGGAAGTCATCAGGATCGCGTGCGACACGCATTCCCTTACCACCGCCGCCAGCGGCGGCCTTGATGATGACCGGGAAGCCGATGCCGCGAGCGAACTCCAGCGCCTCCTCGGGATCGTCGACCGGTCCCGGCGATCCCGGCACGATCGGCACCCCGCACTCGGCCATCGCCCGACGAGCCGAGGCCTTGTCGCCCATCACGCGAATCTGCTCCGGCGTGGGGCCGATGAAGGCAATACCCGAGGCGCGGCAGGTTTCGGCGAACTCCGCATTTTCCGCGAGAAAGCCGTAGCCTGGATGGATCGCGTCGGCGCCGGTGATTTCGGCGGCCGCGATCAGTCGCGGGATTTTGAGGTAGGAATCGCGACCCGGTGGGGGTCCGATACAGACATCATCGTCGGCGAAGCGCACGTGCAGCGACTCGCGGTCAGCCTCGGAGTACACGGCGACCGTCTGAATTTCGAGTTCACGGCAAGCGCGAATGACACGGAGAGCGATTTCGCCGCGGTTGGCGATCAGGACCTTTTTGAACATGCCGTATGGTGGCAGGCTCAAAGCCCTGCCGCCAGTCCCGCGGCCGCCAATCAGGTGGCGGCGCTGCCCTGGCGGAATCCGTCCCAGTTCGTGTCGCTGGTTCCGTCGACCCCCTGGATACGGAGCGCGAACTCCGCGGGGTTGGTCGCATAGAAGAGCGCGTTCTCGTAGGAAATCACCCCGCGCGAGTACCAGTTCATGAGCGACTGGTCGAAGCTCTGCATGCCGTACGCCATGCTCCCTTCCTTGATCAGGTCGGGGATATTCAGGGTGGCAGACAGGTCGCGAATCTGGTCGCGGACCGCCTCGGTGTTCACCAGCACTTCGCAGGCGGGCACACGACCCGGACGATCGGCCCTCGGCACGAGGCGCAGCGAGATGACCGACGACAGCGCGTTGGCGAGCGCGAAACGCACCTCGTTTTGCTGGTGCGGCGGATAGAACGACAGGATGCGGTTGATAGTGAGCGTCGCATCGGTGGTGTGCAGCGTCGAGAAGACGAGGTGACCGGTGCCAGCCGCCTTGAGCGCGACATCGAGCGTCTCGAGATCTCGAATCTCACCGATCATGATGACGTCGGGGTCCTGACGCAGCACACGACGCAGCGCCTGGGAGAACGACGCGGTGTCCGTTCCCACTTCACGCTGGTTGATGTGGCTCTGCACGTCGCGATGCACGAACTCAATCGGATCCTCGATCGTGATGATGTTCGCGCTGCGGCGTTCGTTGATATGGTGCACCATCGCCGCCAAGGCCGTGCTCTTGCCGGACCCAGTCACGCCCGTCACCAGGACCAGTCCGCGCGGCTTGAGGGCCAACTGCTCGAGCACCGGCGGCAGGTTCAGGTCTCGGATCGACGCCGCCGCATGCGCGATGGCACGCATGGCGAAAGCAACGGTGCCTTTCTGCTGATACACGTTGACTCGGAAACGTCCGATACCCGGGACATTGATCGCGAAGTCCGACTCGCGCATCTCCACGAACTCACGAAGCTGCGCGGGCGGCAGCAGGTGCTCGGCGAGCGACCGGAGTTCTTCCGGCCGCATCGGCGGCATATCAAGCGGGACGAGGTCCGAGTGCAATCGCAGCGTGGGCGGCCGTCCGACTTTGAGGTGCAAGTCGGACGCGCCCTCGCGCACCATGCGCTGCAGTGCGGCCTTCAGATCAAGGCCCGAGCCAGGCGCCGTCGGGGTGACGGTTACTGGAGCGGCACCGGAGACCATCGTCATGTCATCGCGTCTCAGCCGGTCGGATCGAGGCGGTAGAGCACTTGTCCGTACTCAACGGCGTTGGACTCGGTGACGTTCACTTCGCGCACCACGCCGTCGAACTCGGACTCGAGCTCATTCATGATCTTCATCGCTTCGATGATGCACACAATCTGACCCTTGCTGATGCGATCGCCGACATTGACGTACGGCTTCGCACCGGGCTCGGGGGCAGAATAATACGTGCCCACCATCGGCGACTTGATCTCGAGGAGTGCAACCTTCGGTGCCTCGGCCTTCGGCGCCGCCGCCACACCCTCTCCGGCAGGACGCTCCGCACCACCAGCGGGCAACACCGGGGCCATTGCGACGGGAGCGGCCATCTGGGGCGCGACCGTCATGGCCGCAACGCGCTGCTGGGAGCTCTTCGAGATTCGGAGCTTCATCCCCTTGTCGGAGGAGATCTCGATGGAATCCACCGTGGAGCCGTCGAGCATCTCGATCAGCTTCTTCACGTAGCGCAGGTCGATCATGGCGGGGGAGTCAAAGGGGATCATCGGCGCGGAGAGCGCCGAGCGTACAGAAATCAGGAGAGTTCGTGCAAATCGCGCGGGAATCCGGTCAGGACCCTCGGACCTGCATCGGACAAGAACACGTCATCCTCGATTCTCACCCCACCCCAGCCCGCCCGATAGATCCCGGGCTCAATCGTAACCACCGTGCCGGCAGCGAGGGGAGACTCGACGACGCGGGCCAAGCGAGGCGCTTCGTGCACTTCCAGCCCGATCCCATGACCGAGCGAATGTCCGAACGCCTCACCAAATCCGCGAGCGTCAATGTAGTCTCTCGCGACCGCATCTGCAGCCATCCCCGTCATTCCGACCCGAAGCGCACCCGAAGCGCGCAAATTCGCGTCGCGGACGATGTCGTAGATCTCTCGTTGCTCGTCCGAAGCGCGGCCGAGCACGAACGTTCGCGTAATATCCGAGCAGTAGCCCGCCGCCACGGCGCCGAAGTCAATCAGCACCAAATCACCCGTTTCGAGCAGTCGATCGCCGGCGCGAGCGTGCGGCAGCGCTGAGCGCGGACCGGACGCCACGATGCTCGGAAAGGGAAAGGCCTCGCTCCCAGCTTCCCGCAGATGGCGTTCGAGCATTCCCGCGACCGCTGTTTCGGTGATCCCAGGGCGCAACAGGGGAACCGTCTGACCCAGGGCGATTTCCGCTATCGCAACGGCGCGTTGGATGTGAGCCAGTTCGCCGGCGTCCTTCACGACGCGCAATGATTCAACCACCTCGGTCGTGGGACGCCAGGACCAACGAGCGCCCTGCTCCAACAATCGGGCAAAGTCCCGATGCATCAGGTGCATCGATTCAAAACCGATCCGTTCCACGCTCGGCATCGTCCCGAGCTGTGCCCAGAGTCCCGTCCAGAGGTTGGTACTCTCGATACGAACGCTTGCGGTCGACCCGATCTCTTCCTCGACCTGCGTCGCGTACCGGAAGTCGGTGAGCAGCACGCAATCCTTGGCCGTGAGCACGAGCAACGCGTTGCTGCCGGAGAAGCCCGTGACGTAACGGATATTCGCCAGCGAGGTCACCAACAGCGCGTCGAGATCGGCCCGCGCCAAGGCATCGCGCAACGCCGTGAGCCGCGCCGGTCGCGCATCGATCGGGCTCACTGCCGCCGCAGCACTCACGAGCGCCGAAGGAGGGCGGACACCAGCCCGCGCAACGCGAATTCGTAGCCGTCGGCACCGAGTCCCGTCACGCTCCCGATCGCGGCACCGGCGAGCATGCTGTGATGCCGTTCCGGCTCACGTGCGTACACGTTGGAGAGATGAATTTCCACGAAGGGAATGGACGTGGCCGTGAACGCATCGCGCAGCGCGAGGCTGGTGTGCGTGTATGCACCCGCGTTCACCACCACTCCCTGCACCACGCCGCGCCACGCGTGCAGGATATCGATCATGGTGCCTTCCACATTCGACTGCGCCGTCTGCAATTCGACGCCGAGATCCGCGGCAACCCGCGCGAGCCCGGCGTTGATATCGTCGAGTGTCGCCGAACCGTAGATATGCGGTTCGCGCGTGCCAAGCAGGTTGAGATTCGGTCCGTTCAGAATCCCGATGATCACGAATTGCCCAATCCTTTCAGCCACGCAGAAAACTGCGCGAGATCATCGCTCACCGTCGGAGACGGTGTCTCAGGCGCCGGCTCGCGCGACGTCGCCTGAACGGAGGACGGCGAAGGGGTAAGCGGCGTCGGCGTCGTGGCCGGGTCCGGGAAGAACCGATCGAAGGAGAATGGTCCGCCCGCGTCGGACACTGCCGCCGTGGCGATCGGCGTGGCCGAACGCATCGGCGTCGCCGTGCGCGCGGAACCACCGAGCATGGCTTCTTCGAAGGGGAGTTCGCCGCCGAAATGGCTGATCTCGTCGATCGGAGCGAAGGCCTCCGCCAGCGCGCGGGCCGCAAGATCATCCTGCACGGGGGCCTCGCCGCCGAACAACGAGGCCAGCCCATCGGCCGGCGTTTCCACGGCCATCGAGGCGCGCGGCGGCGTACGCCGCGGCACGCGACGCAACGCGAGTCGGGCGAACCGCTCACGCGCCGTGACGCGCTCGACCGGCTCCTCGCTGTACACCGGGGTATCGTGCACCGGCGAAGAGGTCGGCGTCGCCGAGAGCGGCGTGATGAACCGGGGCGTCACGCTCGCCACAAACGCGGGCGTCCCCATGGCTGGCGTGGCGACGGAGGGCATCGGCAGCTCCGGCGTGAGGAACGCGGGCGTGGGGAATGCGGGAGCCGCCGGAAGTGTGTCTGCGGTGAGACGCTCCTGCAGCTCGGCGAGGCGCGACGTCAGGACAGGGTCGTAGGGACGCCGGCGTACCAATTCCTCGTACACGGATACCGCGCGCGCCGTGAATCCTTGAGACACGAGCAACTCACCCATCGTTTCCGTGACGAAGGCGGGGTTGCTCTCCTCCGGCATCACGTCCGCGAAACTGGCCTCACGCGGATCCGATTCGTCATCCACGCGGGCGGAATCGGACGGGCTATCTACGAACAGTGCCGCCACTTCCGGTGCTGCCACCGGCTCCGCAGACACGTGTTCGGCGGCGTGATCGACTGGCAGCCCCGATTCCGAGACGGACACGATCTGCTCGTGGGCCACCGCTTCACGTTCCGGAGCCGGCGCGAGCCACGGCAGTTCATCGGCCTCCGCTGACGTCGGCACGGACGTCGTCGCCACGATCCACTCAGGCTCCTCATCGTCGAGCTCGTCAAGCTCGTCAAGCTTTTCGAGCTCGTCGCTGGCGGTCATCTCTTTCGACTCGGCCATGGCCGCACTCTCGACTTCAGTCGAACCTTCGACTTCGACCTCGACCTCGGCCGCTGGCGCGATCTCGTCGTCCGACTCAGCGTCAACCGCATCGCCGTCGAGGTCGACGATCTCCGCATCTTCCGTGTCCGCGACGATTTCCGCTTGCCGTTCGCCGGCGCTATCGAGTTCGTTGGTGTCGGCCGTGGCCGGTTCGTCGGCTTGACCGAACTGGGCATCGATATCAGCCAGCAGCGCGTGCTCATCGAGCACGGGAATCGGCAGCGGATCTCCCGGCTCAGCGCCGAAGGCGGCGACCGCCTCCGGCGTGAGCGTTGAAACGAACGCGGGTGTGACGCTGCGCGGTGTCGCGATGCGGGCGACCAACTCCGCGGTGTCCGGCCAGTCGGGCGCGATCAGCCCTTCTTCGAAGGTCGCCTCCTCGGTGGCAGTGTCACTGAAACCGAAGGGATCATCAGCGGTCGCCTGAGGTTCGATTTCTCCCCCGGCGGCTTCAATCGCATCGAGATCGAGGAGCTCCGGCTCGTTGATTACGGGCGCTTCGGCCGCGGACACGGCCGACGGCTCGGACGCCCTCGGGCTCTCCGGCGGCGGCGCGTCTGGCTCGCGAAGTCGGGCGTTGATCTCGTCGAAATCGACGGCACGCAACGCGGCATCGGGGGTCGGAATCGCTCCGAGCCCGATCGGCGCCATAGAGAACGCCGGCGTGAACGCAGTCGATGCGGGTGACGAGGCAGTCGGCGGCGCAAAGAACGGCGAGACCGACGGTGGAGCCGGTTGGGGTTCCGGCACCACCGGAACGGCGTATACCGGCGTGGCGAGCGTCGCCAGTTGGGCAGCGATGTCGTCGTTCCGCGGGTCCGCTTCCAGCACGCGCTCGTACCATCGACGCGCCCCAGCCGTGTCCCCTTCCCACTTGGCGATGTCGCCCAGGTGGCGGAGGGCCTTCAAATTTTCCGGGTCGAGAGCGAGGGCTTGCTCGAACACAATACGCGCCTCGGACAGATCGCCCGATTCGTAGAGTGCCTGGCCAAACACGATGTACCCGCTCATGTGCTCGGGCTGCTTGGGCAGGAACTCCCGGCAGAGGGCAATCGCCTCCGACAGGTGTCCTGCTTTCCGCAACTCGTTCGCCAAGGGGGCGAAGTAGCGACGCGGGTTTTCCTCGAACTTTTTCCGGAGTTCGTCGATCCGGGCAGCAGTGCTCATCCGTCCAGTGCCCTCGTAGTGATGTTTCCCGGCCCGATGCGAGGCGCCCGTTCCGTCGGTGTGACGGGCCCCACGCAACAACTTATTAGCGGTGGCCGTTCCGGGAAGTCATTCGCGGTGATGTGGTGCATCGTCTCCGCTTGTCTTGCTATTCGCGACTCGCGGCGGCTAGCTTGAAAGACTCTGCGGCATACGCCTCTCCCATGGAGGTGCGTGTGCCTTTCTGTTTGTCCAGCTTTTCCGCCCCAAGGAGTCTCGCCCCGTGCTGCAATCGATGCGGAGCGCCGCGAAATACATCTGGATCGTGCTGATCGTGGCTTTCGTCGGCAGTTTCCTTTTGTACGAGACCTCGGGTCTCGCAGGCCGCTCGCCCGTGACGACCACCACCGCCATTGCGACGGTGAACGGCGAAGAGATCCTGCTGACGTCGTGGCAGAATGCCGTGAACTCCCTCGAGCAGCAGCAACAGCAGCAGCTCGGTCGGGGAATCACGCTCGACGAGCGCAAGACGCTCGAAGACCGTGCATACGACGAACTGGTGACGGAGCTGCTGCTCCAACAGGAATACAAGCGTCGCGGCATCACGGTTACTGACGACGAAATCCTCGAAGCGGCACGACTCGCTCCTCCGCCGCAGGCCATGCAGTCTCCGGATCTGCAAACGGACGGACGTTTCGACCTCTCCAAGTACCAGCGTCTGCTCGCCAGCCCGATGGCGCGGCAGTCGGGCATGCTGGCCGGACTCGAAGCCTATTACCGCAATGAGATCCCGAAGCAGAAGCTCTTCGACCAGATCGCGTCCGACGCGTACGTGTCCGACGAGCGCTTGTGGCAGATCTATCGTGACCGTCACGACAGCGCACAGGTCAGTTACGTGTTGGTGGGCCAGAATGCCCTCACGGACACGGCCGTCACTGTCACAGACGCTGAGCTCTCGCAGTTCTTCGATCGGAATAAAAAGCGCTTCACCCGTCCGGGCCGTGCCGTTGTCTCGCTGTTGACGGTCCCCCGCACGGTCACGGCCGCTGACTCGGCCAGCGCCAAGTCGCGCATCGAGACACTGCGTGCCGAAATTGTCGGCGGTGCCAAGTTTGAAGACGTCGCGAAGCGTGAATCCACCGACAGCGTCTCCGGCGCCAATGGCGGTTCGCTTGGCAAGGGTGGCCGCGGCCGCTTCACGCCGAACTTCGAGTCGGCAATGTACAGCCTCAAGCCGGGCGAGCTGTCGCAGCCTGTGCTTACGCCGTTCGGTTGGCACCTGATCCGCGTCGATTCGAAGTCCGGTGACACGCTCGACGTGCGCCACATTCTCGTGTCGGTCGGCCAGAGTGATTCCAGTGCAACGCGCACCGATCGTCGGGCCGACTCGCTGGCCAGCAAGGCCGGCAGCCAGGAAGATCCGAAGGCGTTTGACGCGGCGGCGAAGGCCCTTGGTCTGTCGCCGGCCTCCGTCGTCGTGTTCGAGAAGGAGCCGCTTTCCTACGCCGGCCGTTATGTGCCGAGCGTGAGCGCGTGGGCGTTCTCGGGCGTGCGGGCGGGTGAGACGAGTGACCTGTTCGACTCACCTGAGGCGTACTATCTGGCGCGTGTCGATTCGCTGACGCCGGGCGGCCAGCAGCCACTCTCGGAAGTCAAGGAAGACATTCGTCGTCGCCTCGCCAAGGACAAGCGCATCGAGAAGTTGCGTCCGATCGCCGAGCAGATCGCCGTGGCCGCACGCACGTCGACGTTGGAAGCGGTGGCTGCCCAGCGCGGCCTGCAGGTTGAGAAGTCGCCTGCGTTCTCCCGTGTCGACGCCGTGGCCGGCATCGGCCAGTTCGAGCCCGCCATCGGTGCCTCGTTCACCGTGCCGGTCGGTCAGGTTGGCGGTCCATTCAAGGCCGTCGATGGTATGGTGGTGCTCCGCGTCGACAGCCGTACCGATGCGAGTCGTCCGGCCTTCGAAGCCGACAAGACCACGCAGCGCCAGCAGCTCCTGCAGTCAATGCGACAGCAGCGGGTCGACGAGTTCCTCACGAACCTGCGCGAGAGCGTCACGGTCGTCGACAAGCGACCGACTGTAATGTCAGCGTTGCGTCGCCAGTCCGGCGTCTGATCACCGACGCCGCATAGGAAAAGCCCCCGCGATGCCAAGGCATCGCGGGGGCTTTTTACTACGTCGAGCGCGAAGGTCAGTTGAGCAAACGCTTCGGCTCGGGACGCTCTTCTTCGGCCGTGGTCTGTTCCGCCGTGCCACCGCCTACGCGATCATTTCGCGGCGCCGGCTCGGTGATCTGACGCTGCGCATCAGAAAGGTTGCGCTTGAACTCGTTGATCCCCTTGCCGAACGATCCTGCGATTTCCGGAATGCGCTTGGCTCCGAACAGGAGCAGCACAATCACGAGGATGATCATGATCTCCATGAAACCGAAATTCTGTAAACCCATGGGAAACTCCTAGAAGAGGGACCGCGCGATCAGGTAGGCGATCAAAACTCCCAGGAGGCTCAAGAGCGAGACATCCAGGGCGACAGGTCCAACAGCAAACTTCAATATAATCAGATCGATCGGAAGAGGGCCGATTGCCGGCGTCACGCCGGTGGTCAGGAACTCCTTCACCGCGCCGGCCGGCAGAAACCGACGCGCGATCTGCGTCAACAGGCCGCCGGCCACAAATCCGGAGGCGAGCACCAGAACATGGAACACCGGACGGTGCTTGGATGGTCCACGCGCCATCACCAGCGCCGCTCCACGACGTACGCAATGGCGTCCGTCAATGCTGTACGCGCCGCGCAATCCGGCAAATCGGCCAGCGCATCCTCCGCCTCACGAGAAAACTGATCGGCTCGGCGCCGGGCGTAGTCGAGGCCGCCATGGTCGCGAACGATGGTTACCACCTCGGCAATTGCCTCGTCTTCCGGCTCGGCATCGGCGAACAGAGCGTCGACGCGCTGGCGCGCCGACGCTGGCATTTCGCGCAGCGCCGCGATCAGCGGGAGCGTGACCTTGTGCTCCTTCAGGTCAAGTCCACTCGGCTTCCCGGTCATCTCCTGCCCTTCGGTGTAGTCGAGCAGATCATCGGCAACCTGGAAGGCCATGCCCAAGCGTTCGCCGAACCGCGCGAGTGACTCGCGATGATTCGGCGCGCCACAGAGGGCGCCGACTTCGCAGGAGGCCATGAAGAGCGATCCGGTCTTGGCCCGGATGAGTGTCTCGTAGTCCCGCTCGGTGAACGCCAGCGCATCGTATGCCGCGAGCTGGCGGATTTCACCGAGGGTCATCTCGTTCGACGCCTGCGTCACCGCCTTCATCGCTTCGAGATCGCCCAAGGCGACGAGTTCACGCAGCGCTCTGAGGTACAGATAATCGCCCATGATCACCGACACCTGGTGACTGAACAACGAATTCACGGTCGGCATGCCGCGCCGGAGTGCCGAATGATCGACGGCGTCGTCGTGAACCAGCGTCGCGAGGTGAATGAGCTCGATGATCGCCGCAAAGGTAATCGCGCGTGCGGGCGGCTCATGTTCGACACTGCTGGACAGCAGCAGCAACGTGGGACGGAAGAGTTTCCCCTTCATCCCCATCAGGTGCTCCTGCACTTCGTTTACCAGCGGCACATCCGCGGAAACGATGCGCCACAACTCCTGCGACACCTTGGACAAATCGTCCTGCACGGGCGCCTGAATGTCACGCAGGGCCGCCGCCAACGCCGTCGGCGTCCGCGTGGAAAGCGTCATCGCGCTACCTGGTCGAGCGCCGCCAGTCTGACGGCAGCGTCACGGAAATGGATGTCGGTCGCATACACGCGCTGATAATAGCTACGAGCCTCGTCCCAGCGCTGCAGCGCTTCGCACGAATATGCGAGAAGATAGAGGACGCCCACCCGTTGCTCGTCATCCAACCCCGGCTCGTGAAGGGCTCGGGACAGTACCGTTGCAGCCACTTGGTGCCGTCCCTGCTCCACGAAACATTGCCCCAAGGCCTCGTAGGCGGGAAGTCGGTGGGACCGGCTTCGCAGCGCCTTCTGGAACTCTTCGATCGCATCATCGAGCAGCCCCATTTCCTTGTAGGCAACTCCGAGGTCATAATGGCTCTCGTGGTCGTCCTCACCGAGTGAACGCGCGACCCCCTCCTTGAAGTGCCTGAGGAGCGCATCAAAATCGGCCTGTTCGTCGCCACTGATAGCCGGTTCTCGCATCCGCATGCGAGTCGAAGCCGGCGCGTCGTCGTCGCGCAGCCAATCGGCGAGGTCGACAAAGTTGGCGTCACTCCCCGGCTTCGGCGGTGGGGGCGGGGCGGCGCTGCCGAGGGCCGCTCGGGCGCGGTCGTCATACGGGTCGATCTCGAGCACGCGCGCATAGACGGCACGGGCCCGATTCTCCTCGCCGATCCGCACGAGCGCATCAGCCAAATCGAGGTACGCGACACGGAGTCGCCCCTGATCCTGAATCCGAACCGACAGCTCGACGCGCTTCTGGTGGAACGCGACACGCTCCGGCGCAACTTGGACGAGGGTATCGGCAATGTCGGCGCCGGCATGCAGATCGCCCTGAGCGACCAGCCCCTGCTGCGCCGCTTCGAGCTCGGCAAGTCCGGCGTCCCGCTCCCCTGCTTCGAACAGCGCTTCCGCCAACCGACGACGCAGCAGCCAATCCTGTGGCAGCTTGGCCACCGCCGCCCGCAAGGCGTCGCGGCGCGACGACGCGACCAGCGTCGCCTCGGCGGCCACGGCGGCAATCGGTAGCGACGGTGTGACCGTGACGGGTCGGACATCCTCGCGATTCGCACGGTCGACCTTGTCGTCCTCCTCCTCGGAGGCCTCGACGTCGTTTCCGGACCCGCCAGCGTTCGAGGGCGTCTGAGATAAATCGGCTGCCGGCGTCGCTGCGGTGATACCGCCGGGAGCCGACGCAGCAGGAGTGGCGGACGCGTCCGCCTCCTTGATCTGGGCCTCGGCGCCCACATGCGACGCCGAGCGTGGCCCGTTGTGATCGAGTGCGGTGAGGCCCGCTTCGACGAGGTCGTCGTCGAGCAACAGCGGCGGCAGCTCGCCGGGGAGGATGAAATCGTGCGGATCGATCCGGAAGGGTGCCCGTTGCACCACTGCCGGCTCATCCATGACCAGCATCGGCGCCTCTTCCAGTATTTCGAACGCCTCGTGGTCCGCGGCGGCTTCCGCCTCTGACTCGGCGACCAGCTGCGCACCAGCAGCGATCGCCGCATCGAGCTCCGGCACGGGGGCGATCTCGAGCGGCTCGATATCGTCCGCCCCCAGCTGCAGGTCCAGCTCCTCCTCGACCTCGATCCACTCAAGTGCCGGCGACTGCAGCGGCGTCTCGGTGTGGATGATGTTCGCGACGCCGGGATCGTCCGCGGCGTGCGCGAAATCCTCGGCCATGACCTCGTCGAGATGTTGATGCGGATCGGGGATCGCCGTTTGTTCGCCGGTGGGTTCGAAGCCACGCTCCTCGTGTACCTCGGCGAGGCCTTGCACGTCGGGCCGCCAGGTGACGTCCAACGGATGTACCGCGGGATCGACCACCACGTCAGCGGACTCCAACTCGTCGACGGTCAGCCCTTCGAGTGGCGTGGCACCAAAATCCGCGAAGTCGCCGGCGGCCTCCAGTCCGGCGAGTCGCTCTACAACAACCGGCTCCTCAACCGGCTCCTCGGTCGACGCTTTCGCAGGCTCTTCCACCGGTGCTGCTGCCGACATCGACGGATCAAAGATCATAAACGCTTCGAGGGCCGGACCGACCGACGTCTCCGCCTCAGGCGCGACGACGGGCGTAGCGACGGGCGTAGCGATAGGCGCTTCGACCGTGAAGGCCGGTACAATCGCCAGCGGCGGCGGCGTCGGCATGCGCGTCTGCCGCACCGGCGTGCGACGTGCAACCGGCGCGCCGTAGTCGACTTCGAGAAAGATCAGATCCTGGGACTTGTCTCGACTCACCGAAGGCGCCACCTCGTCGCTGAGCGCCATCGAGGCGCTGGACGGTGTGCGCCGCCGCGGGAGCACGATGCCAGCCCGATCGGCATGCTCGTCGACGAGACGCCGCACCTCGGTGAGCTCGGGCATGAGATCGGCGACCTCGGCGAGGGCACGCATTCCCTCGTCCACGCGCTCTTCCTGCTGCATGCGCGTCGCGTACTCGAGGAAATTCCTGGTGGCGTCGCCCCGCAGTCCCTTCCGCGCGCAGATGCGTCCTAGCGTGAAGTAGACATTGGCGCGACCCGGCGCATTGCGCAGGATCTTGTTGCAGAGCGCGATGGCATTGTTGAAGAGGCCGGAGTTCGCGTAATGCTCGACGGCCCGCTCGTAGTACGTGATCGCGTCAGGAACGCGCCCCTGGCGCAGGGCGAGGTCACCGACCTTGTTCAGAAGCGCGACATCCACATCTTCACCCGCCAGTTCGCTCTCCTCAATCGCCCTCACGTAAGAGGCGATCGCGCGATCGATCTGTCTCAGCTGCTCGAACTCAGCCGCCTTCTTACGGTGCTTCGCGGCGCTAGACATGAGTGCGAGAATGACTCCGAGTTGCTGGACGAACGACGCGTCGACGGGCTCGCGAGAGAATCGTGAAGACGTCGGGGCGGAAGCTGCGGAAGCTAGGGTTCACGCGGACAGGTGACAAGCACGCCCGCGAGCCCACGCCACTCGACACAGACGCTCGCCAAACCAGTAAGGCAACGCTCGGAAGTCGTCAGCGGCGTGCACCGCGATGTCGGCACGGAAGCCTTCCCGCAGTTGGCCGGTGTGCCCGGCCAACCCCAGTGCCGCAGCCCCGTTAACGGTGCCGGCGAGCCAGGCCTCCGATGCCGAGAGGCGCAACTGACTGACCGCGAGCGTAAGCACCAAGGGGAACGATTGCAGCGGCGACGTTCCGGGGTTCAAGTCCGTCGCGACGGCGATCGCGACACCGGCGTCGAGCATTGTCCGCGCGGGGGCCTGACGCCCCGTCCCAAGAAAGAGCATGGTCGCGGGCAGCAGGGTGGCGACCGTGGACGAGGCAGCCAACGCGGCAATCCCTTCGGGCGAAATGGCGGCGAGATGATCGGCACTGACCGCCCCCAGCGCAGCGGCCAAGACCGCCGCTCCGCCATCGTGCAGCTCGTCGGCGTGCAGCTTCAGGCGCATGCCATGACCACCTGCTGCCTCGAGCAGCCGCCGCGTTTCCGGCACTGTGAACACGCCCGGTTCGCAGAACACGTCGGCGAACCCCGCCAGCTGCTCGGCCGCGACGGCGGGATAGAGCTCGTGGATCAGGCACTCGATCCACGCCGCCCGCCCATCGAGGAGCTCGCGATACTCGAGCGGCACTTCATGCGCGCCGAGGCAGGTCGCGACGACGTTGAGCGGACCGGCGTCGGCCAATCGAGCAATCACCCGCAGGGTCCGCAGTTCGTCGTGCACGGTGAGTCCGTACCCGGACTTGATCTCCACGGTGGTCACGCCGCCGGCGGCCAGCGCACGCAGCCTCGGCAGTGCGAGAGCGTACAACTCCTCATCGCTGCGCGCGCGCAAATCCCGAACCGAGGCGTGAATGCCGCCGCCGCGTCGGGCGATTTCGAGGTACGGAACACCGGTCGCACGAAGCTCGTGCTCGTCGTACCGCGCGCGCCCGAACACGGTATGGGTGTGCGAATCGACGAACCCGGGGGCGAGCACGCCTCGATCGCAGTCGATCTCCACCGCATCGGGATATCGACGGCGCAGCACGGCGTCGTCGTCCACCGCGACGATACGTTCTCCCTGCACCGCCACACCGACGCCCACCTGCACCGCCGCATCCTGCATCTCGGCACCGCGTCGCGCGCGCGCCGGACCGGCACAGGTGACCGTCTGCGCAGCATTCACGAACAGTGTGACCGTCTCGTCGTCCGTCCTCGGTGATTCGCTCATGCCATCACATCCCGCACGCGCGACATCAGGCGAAGCGGTGCCTGCGCTTCGCCGCGGCAGGCATAGAAGCACGCATTGCAGTTGATCGGCTCGTACCCCTTGTAGTCCTGCCAGCGCCCATCGGGCTTGAAGTCAGGACAGCGGCGCACCAACCCTTGCGGGTCGATATGAATCGTGGTCGAACCGCTGCGACAGGGCTCGGTCATCTCGCCGCGTACGTAACGCGGAATCTGCTCGAGATAGTAATCCGAATTCGTGATGACACCGCGCTTGCGCTGCTTGTAGGCGAGCAGCTGCTGCACGACCTTCTCGAGCTCACGCTGCTGCGTATCGCCGAGCAGATAGTCGCCGTTGCCGTTCTTGAAGTCGGTGTACAGCGAAAAGTTCACGCCGCCGCCGAGCGCCGCCGCGCGCTCGACGATCGGCATGATCTGATCGAGATTGTCATTCTTGATCACGGTGTTGAAACGCACGCTGCCGATCCCCGCGTCCTTCATGCGCGGCACCAGATCGAGAATCTTCGCCGACAGACCTGGAATGCCGCGCGCGACGTCGTGGCGCTCATCGAGATAATCGAGCGAAATATTGAACTGATCGACGCCGGCATCCCACAGCGACTTGGCGCGGTCGAGCGACAACATGGCCCCGTGCGTGATCATCTGCACGTACGTGTAGCGAACGGCCTTCCGTACCGACGCGACAATCTCTTCGAGGTCCTTGCGCAGCGTCGGCTCGCCGCCGGTAAACGTGACGAGCATCGGCGAGAAGCGGCGCGCGATCTCGGCGAAGTCGCTCATTTCGCTGTGCTTCGCCTCGGCGGGCGTCTTCCAGTAGTCACAGAAGCCGCACTTCGCATTGCAGCGCATCGTGACTTCGAAGTTCAACAGCACCGGTCGATTTCGTGCGCGCAGCCACGCGTACTTCCCGAGGAAGATCGGCACGTGCCACGGACGATATCGACTCGACAACATCAGCCTTCCTGCATGGGGAGACGAATCCCTTCACGGGCCGCCGTTGCAATTGCGATGTCATAGCCGGCATCGGCATGGCGGGCCACACCGATGCCGGGATCATTGGTGAGCACGCGCTCGAGCCGTCGACGCATACGTTCACTGCCGTCGGCCACGATGACCTGCCCGGCGTGCAACGAGTTCCCGATGCCCACACCACCGCCGTGATGGAACGAGACCCACGAGGCGCCGCTGGCGACGTTGAGCAGCGCGTTGAGAATGGCCCAGTCGGCGATGGCGTCACTCCCGTCCCGCATCGCTTCCGTTTCGCGAAACGGTGACGCGACACTGCCGGTGTCCAGATGATCGCGTCCGATAACGATGGGGGCCGACACTTCGCCTCGCGCCACAAGATCGTTCAGGGCGAGCGCGAACCGTGCGCGGTCGCCTTGTCCGAGCCAGCAGATCCGGGCCGGCAAGCCTTGGAACGCGATGCGCTCACGGGCGAGTTCGATCCAGCGACGCAACTGCGCATCGTGCGGAAAGAGCTCGAGGACCAATTCGTCAGTACGCGCGATGTCGGCGGGATCACCGGAGAGCGCTACCCAGCGAAACGGACCCTTGCCTTCACAGAACAGCGGCCGCACATACTCCGGCACGAAACCGGGAATGCGAAACGCATCGTCGATGCCGGCGTCGAACGCCACCGTGCGAATGTTGTTGCCGTAATCGAAGGCGATCGCGCCGCGGTCCTGCATCGTGCGCATGGCCCGTACGTGGTCTACGACCGACGCGGTAGAGCGCGCGATGTACGCGGCAGGATCCGACTCGCGCAACGCCGCGGCGTTCGCCAGCGACACGCCAGCGGGGACATAGCCCACCAACATATCGTGCGCGCTGGTCTGGTCGGTGACCACATCGGGGGTAATGCCGCGACGCACGAGCTCGGGCAACACGTCGGCCGCATTGCCGACTAACCCCACCGAGAGCCCCCGCCGTTCCGCTTGGGCATCGCCAAGCCACGCGAGCGCCTCATCGAGCGAGTGCGTCATGCGATCGCAGTAGCGCGTGTCGATGCGCTTCTCGATGCGTGACGCATCGACGTCGATGCCAAGAACGGCTGCCCCGTGCATCGCCGCCGCGAGCGGTTGCGCTCCACCCATACCGCCCAATCCAGCGGTAATCACCAATCTCCCTTCGAGCGTGCCACCAAAGTGCCGACTGGCCACCGCCCCGAAGGTCTCGTACGTGCCTTGGACGATGCCCTGTGAGCCGATGTAGATCCACGAGCCGGCGGTCATCTGGCCGTACATCGTGAGACCCGCGCGCTCCAGCCGACGGAACTCGTCCCAATTGGCCCAGCGGCCCACCAGATTGCCGTTGGCGATCAAGACACGCGGTGCGTCCTCGTGCGTTCGAAACACAGCCACGGGCTTGCCGCTCTGCACGAGGAGCGTTTCATCGTTGGCGAGCGTCTTCAGTGCGCGCACGATCGCATCGAAGGCCTCCCAGGAGCGCGCCGCGCGTCCCGTGCCACCGTACACGACAAGGTCGTCCGGCCGCTCGGCGACATCGGGGTCGAGATTGTTCATCAGCATACGAAGCGCCGCTTCCTGCTCCCAGCCACGGCACTGCATGGTGCTGCCGCGCGACGCACGAACTTCGCGCGGACCACTCGCGGGTGCCGCCGTCGGCGACGAGCTCGCGGTTCCGGTCATACAACGAATCCCTCGGTGATGGCGTCGAGCGCTCCGCCGGCCACGACGTCTCCCAAGCGTGTAATGTCAGGTGCTGGCGGTCGGTCGCCGGTGGCGCGCGCAACGTGCTGTCGGATAATGGCGTGCGCGCGCTCGACGGCCACACTGCTGCGCAACGGCCGACGATACTCGAGTGCTTCGGCGGCCGCGATCAGCTCGATCGCGATCACGTGCCGGAGGTTTCGCACCGAGCGCCGCAGCTTGGTAGCCGCGCCCATCGCCATCGGCACCACGTCTTCCTTGTTGCCGTCGGTCGGAATCGAATCCACGCTGGCCGGATGCGCCAATCCCTTGCATTCGCTGGCCAACGCGGCAGCCGTGACCTGCGCCATCATTTGCCCCGACTCCAAACCTGGAGAGCCGGCTAGAAACGGCGGCAACCCCTGATTGAAATCCGGATGCACGAGGCGGTCAATGCGCCGCTCACTGATCACCGCGAGATTCGCACAGATGATCGCCAGCAGATCGCTGGCCATGGCGACGGCCTGTCCGTGGAAATTGCCACCGCTCAACAACTCGCCGGTGGCGAGCACCAGTGGGTTGTCCGTGGCCGCGTTGAGCTCGCGCGAAATCACGCCACGGGCAAAGCGCAGCGCGTCGAGCGCCGGGCCGTGTACCTGCGGTACGCAACGCAACGCGTACGCATCCTGCACACGCGGATCACCGAAGCGGTGCGACTCGCGAATCTCGCTTCCCTCGAGCAGCATGCGCAGCATCGCCGCGGATTCCATCTGTCCCGACTGGCCGCGCGCCTCCTGAATGCGCGCGTCGAACGCATCGGGTGTGCCCAGCAGCGCTTCGAGGCTCATCGCCGTCGCGACGTGCGCCGCGTGCCAGAGACGGGTCAGTTCGGCGCACGCCAGCGACGCGACCGCCGTATGGGCCTGCGTGCCGTTGATGAGCGCGAGGCCCTCTTTCGCTTCGAGCGTAACAGCCGAGAGACCCGCCAAGGCGAGCAGCTCATGCGAAGGGCCTTCACGTTGCTGATAGCGCGCGGTGCCCTCTCCGATCAGCGTGAGCGCCAGGTGCGCGAGTGGAGCGAGATCGCCGCTGGCCCCGACACTGCCCTGCTCCGGCACGACGGGCCAGACGCCGGCGTTGAGCATGTCGAGCAACGACTCGACGACCACCGGGCGGGCGCCCGCGTACGCGGTCGCGAGGACGTTGGCGCGCAGCAGCATCATCGCACGGACCTCACGTTCCGGCAGCGGATCACCCACACCGGCCGCGTGACTCCGCACCAGATTGCGCTGCAGCGCCGCCAGCTGATCGCCGGCGATCGTGACCTCGGACAGCTTCCCGAATCCCGTATTGATGCCGTACACGGGCTCAGCACGCGCCACGGCGCGGTCGACGACGTCGCGTGTGACTTGCATCCGCGCCCGCGCCTCGGGAGCCAGGCCGACGGCAAGGGCGCCATCAGCGACCGCCATCACGTCGGCGATCTGCAACGAACGTCCGTCGAGCAGCAGCATCGTGTCCTGTCTCCGCGCCGGCAGCGCCGACGGTTCAGTATCCACTCGTCGACCGGTACGTCTGACGGTCGTAGTTGAACTTGAGTTCCGGCTGGGCCTTCAACGCGATGAAGAAATTGAAGGAGAAGCTGCCACTCGGCGTTTGCGAGAAGGCGAACACGGCGTTCCAGTCATGCAACTGCCGCTGCAGTCCCACCTGCTGGCTCGCGAACCGGGCACGTTCGACGTCGTACTGCGTGCTCCACTGCGCCGACCAGTTCTGCGTGATGTTGAACGACATCGTCGCAGAGACATTCTGCGTGGCCGGCTGGATGAACGTCGGCGCGCCGATCGCGCTCTGACCTGATGTCAGTCCGGTGGCCTGCGCACTTTGCGCGTTGAGCAGACACTGGTCGTATACGAAGAAGCCCAACGCGCGCTGCGGTTCGCAAAACGTGGCCGGATCATTCACGATCTGCGTGCCGCCACGCGGCCGTCGCTGACGCGCGGCATTGTACTGCAGATTCAAATTCCATCCGCCACCAGTGGGGAGCGACGCCTGCATGCCGCGCATGTTCCCGCCACCCGCGGCATTCATCTGTCGGCTCTGCTGCGCCACGTTCTGGTCGGCCGCATTGCGCGGCGCATTTGTGGTATCGATCGCATCGAGCGCCGTCGACATGCCGAGCAGGCGGCCGAACAGCGCGACCAGTCCGGACTTGCCGTTGAGCGAGAAGGTAACGCCGAAATCGGTGCGGTACGGACTAAAGGTGGCGGTATCCGAGGCCGGGTCACCCTGAAACAGATCGTACGACGTGCGGAAGTCGAGGCCGGGCAGCAGATCGGTGCGCCCCGAGAGCGTGAACATCTTGTCGGTGAAGCCGTTACCAGTGGAGTCGGCACGGATGAAATCGTACGACAGCGACGAGAAGTTGAGCGCCAACAGTTTGATCTTCTTGCCCGATTCCGGCGTCGAGTCGGAGTCCGACTTGAGCTTCGCTTCCAGGTTGGTCGAGAGGTTGAGCGACACGCGGTTCTGCGCGAGCGACGACAAATAGCCAACCCGCGTGCGCCCGAGCGCCTGGAGATACTCGTCGCTGACGTTGGCATTCGGCGAGTAGCTGTAGCTGAGACTGGGGGTGATCGAATGGCGGACCTTGGCGACCGAGCCGAAGCCGGGCAGCATCGCGTACAGCGTCGGCGACGCCGACAGCGCATAGCTCAAACGCTTCGACTGCTGCACCCACTTGCCGCCACTCCGCTCCGTGCGGACGAACAGCCCCGATGCGCCGTCCACGTTGTTCACCGAAATCGACGGGGACAGGTTCCAGGTGCCCTGGAAGAAGCGCGGCAAGCCGAACGACGTAGTCCAGTCGAAGTTCGACTCGTACGTCTTGGCGAAGATCCGCGTGGAACGGATCGACGTATCGCGTACGCCGATAATTTCACGCTGCTCGGGGAAATTGCGATACTGATCGGACAGCGTGAAGGAGTTGTTCCACTGCCAATCGCCGATCTTGATGGGCGTGTCGAAGCCGAACTGCATGTTCCGACGGCTTGCATCGAACTGCACACTGTCGATGCCGCCGCCCTTGCGGATGTTGTACACGTACGGGAACTGCAGCCCTTGGTCAATGTTGCTCTGTCCCGTGATGGCCAGTCGGAGCGACGGAGTCCAGGCAAACGGTCCGCCGGCGAGCGTACCGGCGGTAACGTTGAGTGACGGGAAATCCATGTCGACCTGCTTCCGCCCGGGATACTGCACGCGGCTGCCGCCGACGTTGATCTGCGCCGGACCGACCTTGGTCTGGTAGTTCAGCTGCGACCGGATTGTCGCGTTGGCGGCCGTCGGGTTGATGGTCGTCTGCCGCTGGATCTGCGTGTTTTGGACCCAGTTCAAGCGGGCCGTAAGACGCGTCTGTCGTGAAAAGTCCTGGTTGTGATTCCACGTGACCGACGTGTTGGTCGTCCCGTTGCGCTGCGCCAGATACGACACCGCGGTCTCACCACTGATGAACCGGTCAAGCCACTTGTAGCGCAGCTCCGCATTGCCCCGCAAGAATCCGGGGTCCTGATCCGTGCTGCGCGCGCCCGAACGCCAGTCGAACGACGCTTCGGCGTTCATGTAATCACTGATCGCGAGGAAGTAGCCGATATTCGATATGCTGCGGCGATACGACGGGCTGTTCCGGAACAGTTCGGCAATGCCGAAGTTCGGCGTGAGCATACCGCTGCGCCGGCCGCTACGGACGTCCTGGAAGAAGAACGGAATCCAGAACACCGGCACTTCGCCGATGTAGAGTACGCCTGGTCTCGCCACCATCACGTTTTCGGACACGAACTTCATGTCCCTGGTCGTAAAGTGAAAATGCGGCTCGGCGTGGTCGCAGTAGGTGAACGAGCCGTTCTTGGCGAACACGATGTGCCGGCCACTGACCAGCGAATCGGAAATGATCGTGCCGCGCTCAGCGCTCAGGAACAGTCGCTGTCCCGAGGTCACTGAGGTCGAAAAGGCGCCCGTGACACCCTGCTTCGAACTCAGGTCGTACTCGATGCGACCTTTGGCGATGAAATCGTCGGCGTCCTGCTGCTGCGGGTCCCGCAGCAGCACCGTATCACCGATGGCGACCACTCGCTTGGTGGAGTCGTTGTAGACGATCGAGTCGCCGATGATCATCGTCTCGTCGCGCTGCACCGCCGATGGCTTGCCCTTGAGCACCAGAGCTCGAGACAGGGCATCGAAGAACACCGTGTCACCCTGATACTGCACCTTGCGATAGCCCTCACGATCGAGGAGGGCGCGCATGAGTGAGTCGGGTGGCGTCCAGTTGAACACCTCGCGATCCTTGCTCAGCTTCGCCAGGCTGTCCTGACCCTGCGCCTTACCCGACGCCGCCTTTCCCGCGGGCGTCGGGCGCGCAGGAATCGGCCGCTGGGCTCGCAGCGGCGCGGAACGTATTGCGGTGCCGAGCACCAGGCCCAGCATCGCCATCGCGACCGAGCGCCAGCCGTGGCGTGCGCGCTCCGCGTGAACGGCAAGCAGTCGACTCACTCGTCCCCGGCAGCAATCCGCCGCTCGCGACGACGACTGATGAACTTCGACACCGTGATCGACACCTCGTACAGCAAATACAGCGGAATCGTCAGCGCGATCAGCGACGTCGGATCACTGCCCGGCGTGATCAGCGCGGCCGCGACGATACACCCTAGAAACGCGTGGCGTCGGAACTTGGAGAGGTACTGCGGCTGCACGATACCCATGGCCGACAACAACGCAATCACGATCGGCAACTCGAAGATCGCGCCGAACGCCAGGCACATCGAGATCACGAAGCTGACGTACTGATCGACCGTCTGCATGATCTGCACGGAGCCACTCTGAAAGCTCATGAAGAAGCTGAGCGTTACCGGCAGCACGTAGAAGAACGACAGCGCCATGCCGGCCAGAAAGAGCACGGCGGCCCCGATCAGCGCCGGGATCACCGCTTTCTTCTCGTGGCCGTACAGCGCGGGGGAGAGGAATCCCCAGAGTTGCCAGGCCAGCACGGGCGACGCGGCGATCAGCCCCAGCGTGATCGAGGCGTCCATCACGATATCGAAGAGGTCGCTCACGTGGGTCACCATGAGCGGCTGCTTCAGATATGGCTGGATCGGCTGCGACAGGAAGGCGATGATGTCGACCTGCTTGGTATACAACAGCGCGAAGGCGACGCCAACGCCGATGGCGATGGCTACGGCACATTTGAAAAGCCGCCAGCGCAGTTCCTCGAGATGATCGAGGAACGGCATTTCCACACTGTTACTGCTGGACATCAGCGGAGTCGTCCTGGTCGCGCCGTCAGCGCAGCGTCTTGAGTTGTTCGGCCGCGAGCTCGGCCTCATCGCTGCGCGGATAGCGCGCGATCACCTGCTCGAGCAGCTGCTTGGCCTGCGACGTATTTCCCCGCTGCAGTACCAGCTGCGCTCGCTTGTACAGGGCGGTCGGTGCCTTTGCCGACGTGGGATGGGCGCTCACCACGGCGGCATACGCGGCGTCAGCGGCCGGCAGATTCTTTTCCTTGGCGAACGATTCGGCGATCCAGAACTGCGCGTCGGGCGCGTAGTCCGACGTCGGATAGTTCGTGAGCAGTTCCTGGAAGTAAATGCGCGCGGTCGCACTGCTGCCCCGCGTGAGCTGATCGCGCCCGTCGCTGTAAAGCTGGTTCGGGCCGGGGGCGCGGGCGGCCGCACTGTCCACCGCCGGCAGCGTCGTACGTCCACTGGTCGGTGGTGCGACGGGTGGCACTGTTCCGGCGGGCGGCACGGCCACCGGTGCCGAACTGCGCGATTCGATTTCCGAGCGAAGTCGGGCGATCGTCGCCTGACTCTGCCCGAGCAACGTCTGCACCTGCAGCATCTGTTCGCGAATCGCGCGCATTTCACCGCGAACGTCACCCTGAATGCTGACGGTGCGCGCACTCACCTTAGACAACGAGTCACTGGCGACCTGCAGCATGCGCATGGTCTGCGTCAATGCGTCGCGCTGCTCGAGCTGATTCTTGAGGATCTCGGCACGCAGCGATGAGATGTCGCTCTGCACGATCCGCACATCCCCGCGCGTAGCGAAGCATCCCCCCGTGGCGACAAGCGCCACGAGAGGAACAAGCCGCCACACCCGGGAGCGCAGCGTGTGCCGGAGTCCGAGTGCGGCGGCCGCTATCATGGGGCGCGCAGCTGGTCGCCGCCGGCGATGATCTCGAACGCGTCACGACGGTTGCGCGACCAGGCCTCTTCGGTCGTGCCCTGCACGTCCGGACGCTCGCGACCGAACGACGCCGTTTCAATGCGTGACGCATCGATGCCGCGGTCGGTCAGGTAGCGCTTCGCCGACTCGGCACGACGACGTCCGAGTGCAATGTTGTACTCGTCGCTGCCGCGCTCATCGCAATGGCCGGCCACGCGAATCTTGACCCCCGGATTCGCGTTCAGCACCAAGATCTTGGCGTCGAGGTTCGACTTGGCGTCCTCGCGCAGCTCGTCGGCGTCGTACTCGAAGTAGATCGTCTCGAGCAGGCGTGCGCGCGCGGCCGCCACCATGGCGCGAACATTCTCCATCGTGTCGCGCGGTGTTGGCGCCGAGGTGGTTGGCCGGGTCGGCTGCTGCGGCTGTGCCACGGGAGGCGTCTCCGTTTGCGGCGCAACCACCGGCTTCTTGCGGCAGGCGCCGAGCACCAGCGTGGTGGAGACCAGCACCAGGGTGAGACGAGACACACGCATCATGTCGGAAAACTCCGAGGGGGAAAGTGAAAAGGGTGGTGATTACTGCGGCAACACACGCGGGGACCACGCCGACAATCGCGCTTCAGACCCGAACGTGAGCTGGCGTGATCGTCCGGTTTCGATATCCACGATCCACAACTGGCGCGTTCCGCTCCGTGTCGACGAAAAAACGATGTGCCGGGAATCCGGAGCCCACGACGGGTCGTCGTTCCGGCCATCGTTCGTCACAATCTTCACGGTCTGATCGCGCAAATTGATCGTCATAATTTGGAAGGTACCGCCGTTTCGCGATTGAAACGCCACGAGGCGCCCATCGGGAGACCAATCAGGCCCCGCGCGATAGTCGCGATCGCCGAACGCGGCCGCCGTCAGCAGCTCCACGTTCGTGCCATCCAGATCGCTAATATACACTTCCGGGTGCCCCGAGCGGTCGGACATGAACGCGATTCGCTGCCCATCAGGACTAAAGGTCGGCTGTGTACTTGCCCGCCCGCGACCTACGGTGATGCGCCGTGGCGCGCCGCCCTCGATCGGCATGGCGTAGAGATCGGTTCCCGTGTCCGAGCCACGGGCGTACACCACCGTGCGCCCGTCGGGCGACACCGACGGCGAACTGTGCTCGATGCCCGCCGACGACGCCAACGTTCGCTGTGAACCCGTACCGAGATCCGTCATCATGATCGGATTGCGCACACCGTCGAGCACACTGTACACCAGCCCGCGCCCCCCGGGCAGCCACTGCGGCGACATGCCGCTCGGCGTCGCCGGGGTCACATTTGCGCGATCGCTATCAACTATCCACACCCGCCCGCCGCGCGTGAATGCAATGCGCGTCTGGGCAATGCCGCGCTGTCCGGTGATCCACTCTTCGATCGCGTCGGACACACCGTGCATCGCCGAGCGCCACGCTGGTGAGAGCGCCGTCGACGGCAGCGGAAAATCCTTGCTGTTCAGCACGGCCTTCTTTGACACGTCGTGCAACGCGACTCGCACCCATCCCGAGGGTAGCAGCGTGGACTGCACGATGCCATCCACGCCGAGCTTGGCAAACAGCGCGTAATTGGGCGGTCCGTTCACCACCGGCGCGCTCGACGTGGATACCACGTTGAAGCGATCGCTGTAGTCGAAATCCCGCGACAGGATCGTTGCCACCGAGTCGCCGTTCACGCCCTTCACCGGCAGCACCATCAGCGCCGTTTTCTGCCCCGCCACGTAGCGCGTGCTCAGGCTCACACCCGGCGGTTGCGCCTGCGCTACTACGCGCGACGGCACCGTCGTGCCAACGGCCAGCAGCGCACCGGCAAGCATAGGCCGCGCGCGAAGCAGCAGCGAAAGAACCTTCATCTGGAGCATGCGGTCAGTTGGGTCGCAAGGCATAGTCAAACGTGAAATACACGATCAGCACGTCGTCCGTCCATCCCTGAGGAAGCGGGCCGAATCCGCGCGTGGAACCAACCGCTTCAACCGCACCCATCGCATCGAGATCGTAGATACGATCACCCGATCCCTTCACGACTTCGATGGCCATCACCGAGCCGTCGCGACGGATCGTGAATTTCACCTCCGACACGAGCGATGCGGACACACGGCGCGGCGTCCAGTTCAACGTGATTTGCCGGACGATATTCTGCAGATACCCGGGATACGGAAAGTCGATCCCGCGAATGCTCAGGTTCGCGACATCCGCCCCTTTGCCGCCCTGCGCGCCAGCACCAGCCTTAGGCGCCGCAGTGGCTTTCGACGCGGTCGGCGATGCGGTCTTCGAACCCGCCGTCTTGGTGCGCGATGTCGAGGGCGTCGCCTTGGGCGACGGCAAAACCTTCTTGGCGGTCGAGGGCTTCGGGATCACCTTCTCTTCCGGCACACGCTCGGCGCCAGCGATATCCGGGGCCTGCGCCGACGGCTGCGCGGCGGGAGTCACCACACCGGCTTGTCGCGGTCCAGGCGGTGCACCCACTAACTCTACGCGGTACACCGGCGGACGCGGCGCCTCGGCACGCGTGCCCCACCAGATGGCCGCCGCCACGAGTGCGAGGTGCACCACCGCGGAGAACGCGATGCCGCGGCCGAGCGTCGTCGGCCCAGTCGCCGTGCGCGACAGGCTCACCGATCGCCGTCCGGTTCAGCGACGAGCCCGACATCCGTGATGCCCTTGGCCTTCATCGCGGCGACGATGCGCACCACGGTCCCGTACGGTACGGCCTCGTCGGCACGCAGATACACGCCACCGCCGCCCTTCTTGTCCGACAACGCCTTGATGCTTCCCGCGAACTCGTCGAACGAGAGCTTGGTCTCGTCGATGAAGATCTGCCCACGCCGATCGACCGTGATCACGAGTCCGTTTTTCGGTTCCAGCGGCGCGACATCCGCCGTCGGCAGCGCGATATCCACGCCGCCTTGCATGATCGGTGCAGTGATCATGAAGATGATCATCAGCAGCATCATCACGTCGATCAGCGACACCACGTTGATCTCAGCGTTCACGCCAGCGCGCTCCCGACGGCGGCCGCGGCGCATCCTCAGATCCGCCCTTCGCGCACCATCAGCGCGATCAGTTCCGAGCCGAAACCTTCAAGCGCGTCGTCGAAGCGATTGAGGCGTGACGCAAACACGTTGTACGCGAACGCCGCCGGAATCGCGACCGCGAGTGCCGCTGCGGTCGCCATCAGCGCAGTACCAATACCTGGCGCCACCGCTTGAATGTTGCCCGAACCTTTCTGGCCGATGCCGACGAACGCTTCGATCACGCCGAGGACGGTGCCGAAGAGGCCAATCAGCGGACTCACGCTGCCGACCGTCGCCAACCACGGGATGTACTGCCCGAGATCTTCACGCGCCTTCGACCCTTCGGCGTCGAGCACGAGCCGCAACGCTTCCACCTGTGAGCCGGACAACCGCGCCGTGCGATCATTGGTCGCGCCGAGTGCCGGCTTGGTGTCGTTCAGGAACGACACCGCTCGCGCGAAAACCGCCGTGAACGCACTGGGCTTGGCCCGCTGCGCGCACAGCATCGCGTCGTCCATGCCGCGCGCGCGCTCGAAGTCGGCCACAAACGCCCGGCCGTTGGTCTCGGCCGTCTTGAATCCGCGCCACTTCGAGAACATGATCGCCCATGAAATCAGCGACAGCACCACCAACAGTGCCAACACGCTCTTTGTAACGGGATCGCTGTTGATCAGCATGCCCAGCATCGATGACGGCAACGCGTCCTTCTCGCTCGCCAGCTGCAGTGCGGCGAACAGTCCGACCACCGCCGTCACGCCTGCTGCTCCAGGCGCGCACGACGATCGGCGAAGAACCGATAGGTGTTCTCAAGTCCTTCGCGCAACGTGACCTTGGGCGTCCAACCCAGCACGGCCTGTGCCTTCGCGGTGTTCAGTGCGGAGCGGGCGAGCTCACCGGCTCGCGCTGGCGCGTAGTCGATCGGCGAATGCGCCGACGAGACGGTACGCAACGTTTCCGCCAGCGTATTCACCGACGTCTCGATTGACGTCCCGATATTGAAGGCGCGAGCATCGAGACGGCCACGCGGCGGAAGATCGACGGTCGCCGCTGCGAAGTTTGCTCCGGCGACGTCACCGGCGTAGACGTAGTCACGCGTCTGCTCGCCGTCGCCGAATACCGTCAACGCGCGACCATCAAGTAGGCGGTTGCAGAAGATCGCCACCACGCCCGCTTCACCATGCGGATCCTGACGCGGACCGTACACGTTGCCGTATCGTAGCGCGACGTTGTCGAGTCCATGCACGCGCCCGTAGTACGCGAGGTAGTACTCGATCGACAACTTCGCGATGCCGTACGGCGCTTCGGGATCCTTGCTGTTCGATTCGGCGCTCGGCGGCGGATCGAAATCGCCGTACAACGCGCCGCCCGTCGACGACAGAATGGTGCGAGTGGGATGGCCGCCCGCACGGACGGCTTCCATCAAGTTCAGCGTGCCGAGAATGTTGCGCGTGGCATCGTAGACGGGATCGAGCACACTGCGGCGCACATCGATCTGCGCGGCCAAATGACACATCACGTCGAACTTGCCATCGCGGATCAGCGCGGCCGCTTCGGGCGTGGTGATGTCGCCGCGCACAAAGCGCGCCGCCGACGGGATGTTCTCCTCACGTCCGCTCGACAAGTCGTCGAGGATGGTGACCTCCCAGCCCTCGGCCAGAAACCTGTCCGCGACATGGGATCCGATAAAGCCTGCACCACCCGTCACCACGACCGTCTTTGCCATGCCGTTCGTTTCCTCATCCGATGGGGAAATCCGCTGTCGTCGCGTCTCGCCAAGGGGTTGTCTGAGACGCACAATGTCCCAATGTACACACGCGCCGACGCCCACGGGGGCCTCGGCGCGTGCGAGTACAGAATCGAGTTGGGAGCGATGCGACGCCGATCACGTCGCGCGCGGTCACCTCAGGCCACGCGTCAGGGCGCCTTGGCCACTCGGCGGGCGGCGAGACCAACGCCGATATCCGACTGATACTGGCGCATGATCACCGCCGAACTGCCACCCGACTCGCTGCGTACCACGCGCACCGTCGCCACCAGGGACTCTTGCGACGGCTGCTCCTTGGTGCCGCTGCGATACAGCCCGAATTCGTCGCCGGCCTTCACGCCCTGCGTCGTACCGGCGACAAGCATCAGGAAGCTCTGCAGCGTGGGCTGCAGCTCGTGCGGATCGATCCACCGTACGCTGGTCTTCACATCGGGCTCGGCGAGCTTCTGCACAGACAGCCACGGAGCGGACGAGCCGGTCGACGGCAGGAGCCGCTGCCCCTGTTCAACCCGACCGGACTGCCGCTTGAGCACGGCCAGCACCGGTTTGCCGGCCTCGACCCGCACGATCTCGATGATGCCCGCCGGAATAGCGATCATCGACTGCTTGTCGGCGGCAGCCGGTGTCGTGACCGCCACGAGCCGCTGACCCACGGTGTAGGCGACACCAGCCGGTGGACGCACCTCGATCTGGTCCGTCATGATTGCCCGCTGCGGGTATCCGCTTTCCGCAGTCGCAGGCGAGCCCACTCGCTTCAAGATCGAACCGGACTTGGCTAGCTCCGACTGCAGCACGACGAACGGTGCCGCGTCGAACTCGGCCTGCCGGGGCGCGGGGGTGTTGGGACGAAGCACAGCGCGCGTCCGGCGTTCCGCTTCCGCAGCGTCGGGGAGATCGCGGTGAAAAACCGTCTCCACTTCACTGCTCTTGCGCGACGCTTCCTGCGTCTCGAGATCGACCAGACCAATGCGCGTTCCCTTCCGCGACATCATCAGCTCGCTCGAATGCTGCGGCTGAAAATTCACCCGCGATGTATCCGCTTCGACGGACGCCTTCGTAACGGTGTCGATCGCCGCCACGGCCGCCGACTTGGCGGCGGCAGCGGGGGCCCGACCCTTGGCGGCGCCAGCTCCGGCCGCGGCATTGCGCTTACCGGCGGTCTGCGCCGACAGCGAGCCCGACGGGCGAGCCGGGGGCGGAGGCGGCAACGTGCCCTCACCCGCCTTGGCTAGGGCAACACTTGGCACCGTGGAATCTGCCGGTGCCGCCGCCATCGCGGCCGCCTTCGCGCCACGAACGGTGGGCGACGCTGGAACGCTGAGCCGCATGCCAACCTGAAGCGGAGCCGGCCCGGTCGTCGAGATCCGATTGCGCTTCGCGAGCGCGGGCCACTGATGGCCATCGCCGTAGAACCGCGCGGCAATTCCCCAGAGGGTTTCGCCGGCCCGCACCACGTGCGTCGTCGTGGCAGAATCCTTGATCTGATCGAGCGTCGAATCGGAAGCCGACACGATACGACCCTCTGCTTCCTGACCGTGCACGACGGTAGGACGCCAGACGAGCAAGAGAGCGAGCGTCGACAGCAGTGCCACGAAAATGCGATACACCGGCTGCAACGCCCGGTGGGATTCGATGGCCGTAGACGACTGCGGCTGGTTTGCAGCGCGCATTAGCGAGCCTCACAGTGGAAAGACTTCGCGCCCCCGCCCGGGGCGCTGGAGGGCCCTCGACTCGCTTGCATAACTGCATGCGAGGTGCCCACACCGGAGACGCCTGCGACGGACGCGCGTAACGGCGGGGGCATCACGGCAATGGTCGGCATCATCACATTTGCCGCCGTCAGGAGTTCCTGACGGCGGGCACCATGAATCCTGCGGCGATTTAGAAGGGCAGATCGTCGTCTTCGTCTTCCAGCGCGCCCGGAAAATCTCCGAACTCTTCCTTGCCCGCTGACGGCGCAGCCGCCGTTTTCGGACGCGCTGCCGGGGCCGCCGTGCGACGCGGCGCGCTGTCCATCTCGTCGCCGCCGCCACCGCCGGCGCGACCGCCGAGGAGCATCAGTTCCTTGACCTTGATCTCGGTGGTATACCGGGTCTGTCCGTCCTTGTCCTGCCACTGACGGTACTCGATCTCGCCTTCGACGTAGATCTTCTCGCCCTTCTTCACGTACTTCTCCACCACGTCGGCCAGACCCGAGCCGCGTGCGCTGTTCCAGACGACGCAGCGATGCCACTCCGTCTTTTCCTGCTTCGCGCCACTCTGGTCCGTCCAGTTGCGGCTCGTGGCAAGCGAGAACTGCGCGACGCGCGTTCCAGTGCCGACTGTGCGGATTTCGGGATCGGACCCGACGTTGCCAATCAAAATGGCCTTGTTCAGGCTGCGACTCATGGTGCCTCCTCGAAGTACGATGGTAATGGGTGTCGGATAAGCTAGGAGGGTCCTCTGACCAAACCAAACCCGAAAGCCGCACGCGGGGCTATTCGGACGCCATGGCGTCGCGACGCAGCACAAGGGCGTCCTCGACGGGGTGTCGGTAGTACCCTCGGCGGCGCCCGACGGCCGCAAATCCACGGGACGAATAGAGCGCGCGAGCGGCTGCGTTTGACTCGCGCACCTCAAGGAACATGGCGGCGACCCCGGCGTCAGTCCCCGCCGCGATCGCATCGTCCAGCAGCCGGGCCCCGACCCCCCGTCGGCGCATCCCAGGGGCCGTCGCAATATTGGCGATCTCCGCCTCGTCGGCGGCCTGCAGCATGATGCAATATCCAACGACTCCACCCGACGCATCGACGGCGGTCATCATTCGCGAAAAGGGATGCACCAAGAGCTCGTGAAACGACCGTGACGGCCAGGGGTCGCTGAACGCGAGCGCTTCGATCGACGCCATCGCCGGCACATCATCGGCCTTGGTGGGCCGGATCGCGAGAAGTGGCGTAGTCATGAAACGCCGAGGGAGGGCAATGTCGCACCGTGCGACGCTTCCCATTTCACCTGCGCTTCCGCCAGGCGCCCATACTGTGGCTCCCAGCTCTCCAACGGTACGACACGGGTCCACGCGTGCGGTACCACCCGCAACAGGTGCGCTGACCACGGTGTTACGACCTGAGTCTCGAGCTCCGCCACGGGCGACGAGAGCACGGCTAGGCGAGGACGTCCTGCCACGTGCATGTCGAGCTGTTCCAGTGTCATGCGCTGGAGCGCAGACTGCGCCTGCACACGGCGATTTTCGTCAAACCTGACGTCGAGGACGTAACGCTCGCCTCGCAGAGCATCTCCATGTACCACCGCGGGGCCGGCCGGCAGCGCGTCGCTTGCGTCCGCCGCCGCGAGGAGCAGCGATGACACGGCGAACAGCGACAGCGACGCTCCGTGGGCCAGCCCCTTCGCCAGCGACGCCGCGATGCGCAACGACGTGAAGCTTCCCGGGCCTTCTCCGCAGACGACGCCCGTGAGATGCTGCGGTTGCATGTCGGCCGCTTTCAGAAGCGCCTGAACCGCCGGGAAGAGCTGATCCTCACGCCCGGCACCCATGGCGACGGGGTGCATCGCGACAAGCGCTCCATCGGCGATGAGCGCCACCGAGCCGGCAGTCGTCGAGGACTCGAGCACGAGCAACCGTGCAGACGGGAACGCCAATGACTCTTGAGGGAACACGCGTGCGGACATACACAGAGTCTAGCGCGCCCACCGAACGATCCCCAGCCCTCCGTCGCGTCAAGTCGGCGCCGAGTACGCGCCGTCGCGGCCAGCGTTCCCCCCGGGACTGATCGCTACGCCACGCTGGCAATCCGGGTAAACTTGGCGGGCTCCTGACGGAGTTGGGGGAACGGGTCCTCACGTCCCTCAGCAAGCACCGCGAAGGTGCCGCGTTCGGCCAGCGCCGCCGCTGCGTCGAACACCTGGCTATCGAAGGCGGTACCCCGATCTCGACGCATGATGTCGAGTACGACCGGCACCTCCAACCCGGCGCGATACGGGCGATCGGCCGTGAGCGCCTCATACACGTCGGCCACCGCCAGTACACGCGACAGCAGTCCGAGCTGCGAGGCATCCAGCTTCCAGGGGTACCCCTTGCCGTCGAGTCGCTCGTGATGCTGCGCGGCCTCTTGGGCGAATCCGTTGAACGCGCTGACGCGCTCGAGGATCTCCCATGTCCATCGCGGATGCTTCCGGATCTCCCCGAACTCTTCGTCGGTGAGCTTGGCCGGCTTGTCGAGAATTCGATTCGAGACGCCTAGTTTGCCGATATCGTGCAACAGGCCGGCACGGAGGGTATCACGGCACATGTCGGCGTCGGCCCCCATCGACATGGCGATTCCCACCGCATAGCGCGCGACGTTCGTTGAATGCCGAGCGGTGTACGGCGTCTTGGCGTCGATCACCGCGGCAAAGGCATACGCGATGCTGTCGAGCCGTTCGTCGGTGGCGTGCAGTGGAATACCACCCGGCTCGAGCGTCAGTACCGCCTGTTCGAGGTTCGCGCTATCGGCGAGCACAGCCCACCAGGTACGATCGCGCTTCCACGGAGCGACGAGATCGACGAGTCGCGGATCGAACCAACGGCCTCGCCGCTGACGAGTCATGTCGATCGCGGCATCGATACCGTTCTCACTCCAATACGCCTCGAGCGTCTGCGCAATCAACAAGATGCGCGACAGCAACGGGATCTCGTCACCCGCCAGTCCGACCGGATGACCAAGGCCACACCAGTGCTCGTCGACATGGGCGATCGCCTCGCTCGTGGCCCCCGGGAATCCGAGTACGAGCGCGATCTGCGCGCCGCGTTCGCATCGCGTTTGGATGATTTCACGCGTCATCGACGGCGTGCGCGCGATACGCAAGAAGTGCGACACGCGGGCGAGCGGATTCCGACCGACGCCGCAGTTCTTCGCGGTACGCATCGCGAGCCTCCAGCGATCGTGCCAATCGACCAGACGCATGTCGCGCTTCACGTCCTGATCGTCGCTGCCGAACAGCGCCGACATGCGTGCGGCGTTGCTGGAACACCCGGAATCCTTCAAGAGCGCCGCGTAGTACAGCGCTCCCATCGTCTCGTCATCAAGATGCAACTCCCGACCGAGCCGCATCGCGATCAGCGCCGTCCGGAGCGTGTGACCTGGTCGCTGTCCCTCGGTGAGATCGAGCGCATATGTCAACGCCGAGATCACTTCGGCCAGACGAATGTACGAGACGCGTAGGCCGGCGACGGGCATGGCGATGATGCGAGGGATGCGGGAGACACCGACCGACATGCGGTGCTCCACCATTCCATGACGACGACGTCCGCCGGACGGTCACCGGCGCGACCCCGATCCCGACATACCGGCAGATTCAGCGCATCGTCGGCGCGTGAATGCGGAGTAACCGTCGATTCGCGTTTTCCGGATCATGACCGAGCACCACGTGAATCCTGTCACGCGGCAACGTATTCACGGCGCGATCAGGCCACTCCACCAGCAGGACCGGCGCGCTCTCGACCACCTCATCCCACCCCAGCATCTCCAGTTCCGCGTCCGACCGCAAGCGATACAGATCGGCGTGGATCACCGGGCCTCGAGGCGCGTCATACTGCTGGATGATCGAGAATGTCGGACTCGTCACCGCCTCGATGGCGGAGACGCCGATCCCGACGCAAATCGCCCGCACCAGTGTGGTCTTTCCCGCTCCGAGGTCACCCTCGAGCGTGATTACGACCGGACGCGGAAGTACCGCCCCGAGTGCCCGCCCCCACGCCTCCAGCGAATCCCGATCCGGGGCCCGCGGAGCGCCTCGCCCCAGCAAGTACCCGAGCGAGTCAGCGGCCACGCTTGCCTCCGGCGCGCCGCATCGGTGCGCTACCGGGGGGGCGCTTGGGAGCGGCCGTGTTGCCGCGCGCCTGTTCCGGCTTCTCTCCGAGCGCGGTGCGGACTTCGAAGAGCTGGTCGCGCAGTCGAGCTGCTGCCTCGAAATCGAGGGCGATCGCCGCTTCGCGCATGGCGACTTCCAGCTCCCCCACGAGCGTCTGCAAATCCTCACGCGACCGCGGTGCGCTCTCGGCACCCAATCGCTTGGTGGTCGGAGTGGCCTCCTCGTGCGGCGCGCGCGCATCGGCGACCCGCGTAATCAACCGGACATCATCGATGCTCTTCAGGACGCCGTGCGGGGTGATCCCGTTCTTCTCGTTGTGCTCACGCTGAATCGTCCGACGGCGATCGGTTTCGTCGATGGCACGCTGCATCGACCCGGTGATGCGGTCGGCATACAGGATCGCCATACCGTTCAAATGGCGTGCCGCGCGTCCGATCGTCTGGATCAACGACCGATCGCTGCGCAGGAAGCCTTCCTGGTCGGCGTCAAGAATCGCCACCAGCGATACCTCGGGCATGTCGAGCCCTTCGCGGAGCAGGTTGATGCCAATCAACACATCGAATTCACCGAGGCGCAACCCACGCACGATTTCCATGCGCTCGATGGCGTCGATATCGGAGTGCATGTATCGCACCCGAACACCCACCTGCTGCAGATAATCGGTAAGATCTTCCGACATCCGCTTCGTGAGCGTGGTGACCAGCACCCGCTCGCCCTTGCGCTCGCGAATGCGAATCTCGTGAAGCAGATCGTCCACCTGCCCCTTCACCGGACGAATTTCCAGGACTGGGTCCAGGAGGCCCGTGGGGCGGATGACTTGCTCGACGACCACGCCTTCCGAGAGTTGCAGCTCTAATTCCCCAGGCGTCGCCGAGACATTCACGAGCCGCGGTACCAGCTGGATGAACTCGTCGAAGACCAGCGGTCGATTGTCGAGCGCACTGGGTAGCCGAAATCCGTAGTCAACCAACGTGAGCTTGCGCGCGCGATCGCCGTTGTACATCCCGCGAATCTGTGGCAGCGACACGTGCGACTCGTCGACCACAACGAGGTAGTCGTCGGGGAAGTAATCGAGCAGGCAGGCTGGTCGTTCGCCGGCCGCGCGCCCGCTGATGTGCCTCGAGTAGTTCTCGATGCCGGCGCAGGTACCGATTTCCGCCAGCATTTCGAGATCGAAGTTCGTGCGCTGATCGAGCCGCTGCGCTTCCAGCAACTTGCCCTGCGTGCGTAGCTCGGCCAAGCGCTCGGCGAGCTCCTCGCGAATGGCGATACTCGCCCGCTCGATCGTGGGTCGGTTCGTGATGAAGTGTTTGGCCGGGTAGATCGCCATCCGCTCGAGCGTCGAAATCGTTTCGCCGGTGAGCGGGTCGATCTTGGAGATGCGCTCGATCTCATCACCCCACAGCTCGAGGCGCACTGCCTGCTCCTCGTACGCCGGATAGATCTCCACCGTGTCGCCACGCACGCGAAACGTCCCGCGATCGAACGCGACATCGTTTCGCAGATACTGAATGCCGACCAGTGCCCGCAGAATGTCGTCGCGCGCGATCTGCTGTCCACGGGACAGCGCCACCATGCGCTCGCGATACGACACCGGATCGCCGAGGCCGTAGATGGCCGACACCGTCGACACGATGACGACGTCATCGCGTTCCATCAACGAGGATGTGGCCCGCAGGCGGAGTCGATCGATATCCTCGTTGATGCTCGCATCCTTCTCGATGAACGTATCGCTCGAGGGGACGTACGCCTCCGGCTGATAGTAGTCGTAGTACGAGATGAAGTACTCGACTGCGTTCGTGGGGAAGAACGACTTGAGCTCTCCGTACAGCTGCGCCGCCAGCGTCTTGTTATGCGACAGGACGAGCGTCGGCCTCCCCCATTGCGCGATGACGTTTGCCATCGTCATCGTCTTGCCAGACCCGGTGACGCCGAGCAGCGTCTGGAAGCGGTCGCCGCGCGTTAGCCCCTCGGATAGTTCGATGATCGCACGCGGCTGATCACCGGCAGGGGCGAAGGGGCTCTGGAGTCGAAACGGGGCTGACATAGTCGCAATATAGCGGGATCGGCTTTTCTTCGGGTAGCGGCGCGCGCCCTGCGGCCGAGCCCGCCGCCTACTCCTCGGCCGTGATCTTTTCGCGTCGGGACACCGCCGCGATGCCCTTCACGCGACGCGCGGCCTTCATGATGCGCTCCAAATGCGCGAGGTTCTCGACCTCGACCATCGCCGAGCCCGTGACCCGGCCATCGATCGTCTTCAGTTCCAGACTCTTGATGTCCGTGCCGGTAGCACTTACAGCCGCCGCCACGTCGGCATACAGGCCGCGACGATCGGTGCCTTCCATCGCAAGGCGTACAATGAAACGCTCTCCCGCCATCTCGTGCCAATCGATGTCGAGCCGTCGCTCTGGCTCGTGCGCGAGCAGCAACAGGTTCGGGCAATCCCCGCGATGAATGCTCACGCCGCGACCACGCGTGACATAACCGACCACCTGATCGCCGGGCACGGGCTGACAGCACTGCGAGTAGCGCACCAGCAACCCATCGGCACCCTGAATGCGGATTCCTTTGCCGGTACCACGCACGCGATCCACGATGCGCTCGAGCGTGCTTTGCTTCTCGACCGGTTCGGCCGTTTCGAGATCGGGATGCAGCGCCTTCAGCACCTGCATCACGTGGACATCACCCGCGCCGACCGATGCGATGAGCTGCGTCGCATCCTTCAGCTTGAGGAGCTTCGCAATCGGCTGCAGACCGTGGTCATCGATCTTTGGCAAGCGGCGACGGCGCAACTCGCGCTCGATGATCTCGCGACCAAGCCGCATGGCCGACGAACGCTCCTCGAGTCGGAGCATTTGCCGGATCTTGTGACGCGCGCGACCCGTGCGGACATGCGACAGCCAGTCACGACTGGGCTTCGCATTCGGATTGGTCAGAATCTCGACCGTTTCCGAATTCTTCAGCTCACGCGACAGCGGGGCAATGCGGCCGTTCACCTTCGCACCGGCGCAATGCGCACCGACCTGCGTGTGAACGGCGAAGGCAAAGTCGAGTGGCGTCGCGCCCTTCGGCAACTGGATGACGTCTCCCGTGGGCGTGAACACGAAGATCTCATCCTGATACAGGTCGAGCTTCAGGAACTCGAGAAATTCTCCCGGCGTCTCGGCGTCGAGCTGCAGTTCGAGCACCTGTCGAAACCACGCCAGCTGGCGATCGAGATCATCGGCGCTGCGTGACGACTCCTTGTACAACCAGTGCGCCGCGATGCCGAAATCGGCAGTGCGGTGCATGTCGCGCGTCCGGATCTGGATCTCGAACAGCTGACGGCCCGGGCCGAAGACCGTCGTATGCAGCGACTGATAGCCGTTGGACTTCGGCTGCGCGATGTAATCCTTGATGCGCTCCTGCACCGGCGTCCAGCCGTCGTGGATCACGCCGAGAGCGTGATAGCACTCGAGCACATTGGGAACAATCACGCGAATTGCCAGCAGGTCGTAGATGTCCTCGTACGGCCGATCGCGCTGCTGCATTTTCTTGTAGATCGACCATAGGTGCTTCGGCCTCCCAGTGACTTCGACGTCGGCGATGCCGGCCACGGTGAGCCGCTTCTCGAGCGGCTCACGCATCTGGGCGATGAGCTGTTCGCGTTCGCCACGCTTCGCCGCCACCAACTTGGCGAGCGTCTTGTACGCCTCAGGCTCGAGGTGCTTGAAGGCCAGATCCTCGAGCTCCCACCGCACCTTCGCCATACCGAAACGGTGAGCCAGCGGTGCGTAGAGATCGCGCGTTTCCTGCGCGATCCGCCGGCGCTTCTCCGGGGCGAGAAAGTCGAGCGTGCGCATGTTGTGCAGGCGATCGGCCAGCTTGATCAGGATGACGCGCGCATCCTTGGCGATCGACAGCAGCAGCTTGCGATAATTCTCGACCTGTCGCTCTTCGCGGGACGAGAGGGGCAGATTCGCGATCTTCGTCAGACCATCGACGATCTGCGCGATCTCGGAACCGAACTCGCGCTCGACATCCTCGACCGTGATGTCGGTGTCCTCGACGATATCGTGGAGCAGTCCGCTGGCCACCGTTGTCGTGTCGAGCTGCAGGTCGGCCAGGATACGCGCGACTTCGATGCAGTGCGACACGTACGGTTCGCCGGAATGCCGGACCTGCCCCGCGTGTGCGACATCGGAAAACTTGTACGCGCGCACGAGCAATTCGTGGTCGAGCCGATCATAGGAGATATCGGCACTCGGCCCGAACCCGGGAATCATCTCGTGCAGCGCGATCGTTGTCACAGCAGACCTGCCTCCGCAAAGCTCACGTAGCGCCCACGTCCCACAATGATGTGGTCGTGTACCGGGATATCCAGCAAGCGCCCGGCCGCCACCAACTGTTCCGTCACCGCCCTGTCTTCCGCCGACGGTGTCGGGTCGCCACTCGGGTGGTTGTGCACCAGAATAACCGCCGCCGCCCGTTCCGCGATCGCCTCCCGAAACACCTCTCGCGGATGCACCAGTGACGAGTTCAACAATCCCCGTGTGATCAACACGTCCCGTTCAAGACGGTGTTGCGCGTCGAGGATCGCGACATGGAACTCCTCCACTGGCGCATCCTGCAACCGCGGCGCAAACACCGCCACCACGTCACGGGGACCACGGAGCGGCACCCCCGCCTCGCGTGCCTCTCCCGCCATCCGCCTCCCGAGTTCGAGCGCCGCGTGCACTGCAGTCGCCCGTGCTCGTCCTACCCCGCGCACCCGTGTCAGAGCCGCCAACGGCATGGACCCGAGCCGTCCAAGAGAGCCCCCCGCCTGCTCAAGCACGAGCTGTGCACAGGCGAGTGCCGAGGCACCTTTCCCGCCGGAGCCGAGCACCGTGGCGATCAGCTCGGTGGTGCTCAACGCTTGCGCGCCGAGACTTCGAAGCCGCTCGCGCGGTCGATCGACGTTCGGCATCTCTTTGATCTTAAGGGCAGCAGCGGGAGACTGGCTAGTCGTTACTGTCACGGACGCACTCCAGGAGAATGGGAAAATGGCCATCTCCACAGGATGCGGAGCAGTCGCTGTTGCGACGGTACCCCCGCATTGCGAGCTGGCCCATTTTACCGCATGCCCCATATCCTGACCGACCAGGCCTCCTCGCCTCCCCAGCGCTCGGAGTCGTTCGATCCCGACAGTTCGGAATCCTGGGCAGCGCTTCGCGAGCTTGGTCATCGCATGCTCGACGACATGCTCGACGTTCAGTCGTCGTTGACCCATCGACCGGCGTGGCAGGAAATCCCCGCCGCCAAGCGCCTGATGTTCGACGAGCCGGCCCCTATGGAAGGGATCGGCGCGGATGCCGCCTACGACCGCTTTCGCAGCCACATCCTGCCCTACGGCAATGGCAATTGGCACCCGCGCTTTTTTGGTTGGGTGCAGGGCCAGGGCACGCCGCTGGCCATGCTCGCGGAGATGCTCGCAGCGGGCATGAACCCGCATCTCGCCGGATTCAACCATGCACCGCCGCTGGTGGAACGACAGGTGGTTGGCTGGCTGGCCGATCTCATGGGTATTCCGGGTGCTGGCGGGCTCCTGGTGACCGGTGGAACGGCCGCCAACACCCATGCGCTAGGCGTCGCTCGGTTCGCCTCCGTTCGCTCGCGTGGCAGAAATGTGCGCAACGACGGTCTGCAGCACTGGCCGGATGGTCCGACGGCGAAGCCGCTGGTCTTCTACGGCTCCGTCGAGACACATGGCTGGGCGCGCAAGGCTGCCGAGTGGCTTGGGCTGGGCGATCGCGCATTCCGGCGCGTGCCGGTCAATGCCGCGTACCAGATGGATCTCGTGGCACTACGCGACATGATCGAACGCGATCGCGAGGACGGCCTCGATCCGTTCTGCGTCATGGGGACCGCGGGCACGGTGAACACGGGCGCGACCGACGATCTGCCGGCCATCGCGCAGCGGTGTCGCGATGAGTCCCTCTGGTTCCACGTTGACGGCGCCTTCGGCGCGTTGGCCCTTCTGGCGCCCTCCGGACGCGAGCAGGTAGCCGGGCTGGAGCAGGCCGACTCCGTCGCCTTCGACCTCCACAAGTGGGGCGCGATGCCGTTTGAATGCGCGTGTGTGCTCGTGCGGGACCCGGCCGTGAATCACGACGCCTTCCGTGCCGCCGCGTCCTATCTCGCAGAGACGAGCCGCGGCGTCAGCGCCGGGGGGGTGTACTTCGCGGATCGAGGACTCGACCTGACCCGTGGATTCAAGGCACTCAAAGTGTGGATGCAGCTGCAAGCCGATGGTGTGGCCAAGCTAGGTCGCCTCATCGAACAGAACATCCGACAGGCACAACAGTTCGCAGGCGCGGTGGTCGCCCATCGATCACTTGAGCTGCTTGCACCGGCCCCGCTCAACATCGTGTGCTTTCGTTATCGCGCGGATTCGCTCGACGATGCGACGCTGGACGCGATCAACGAGGAGTTGTTGCTGCGCCTGCAGGAGCGCGGCATTGCGGTCCCGTCGAGTACGCGCATTGGCGCGCGCTTCGCGCTTCGCTTGGCCCACGTGAATCACCGCACGACCGACGAGGACATGGCGCTCGTACTGTCTGCCGTTACGGAGATCGGCGACGAAGTAGTGGCCGAGCTGGTCGCCGCGCGGCGCCCGCATCCGTCGTAGGCGTGCGGGACATTCGATGGCCAGCATACACAGAAGCCCCCGCCACCGGAATCCGTAAGGATCGGTGACGGGGGCTTCACAAGGTGCCGGCATCGGCCTACTCTCCCGCGGTCTCTCGACCGGAGTACCATCGGCGCTGCTTGGCTTAACGACCGTGTTCGGGATG